>JAUYTH010000312.1 GCA_030695165.1 Bacteroidales bacterium | reverse complement strand
TGACCCCGAAGGGATTCAAACCCCCGACCTTCAGAACCGGAATCTGACGTTCTATTCAGCTGAACTACGGGGCCGTCACTGGGCGGCAAATATAGCTATTTTAATTTTCACTAAAAAATGTAACTTTGCCCGGTAATCAATAATTTAAAATATGAAAGCATTTGTATTCCCCGGACAGGGAGCACAGTTCAGCGGAATGGGCAAAGATCTTTACAATAGCCATCCGCTTGCAAAAGAGATGTTTGAAAAAGCAAATGAGATTCTTGGTTTCCGTATTACAGACATAATGTTTGAAGGAGGCGACGAGGAGCTTAAACAGACAAATGTTACACAACCTGCTATATTTATTCACTCTGTAATACTCTCAAAGTGCATTGAGAACTTTAATCCCGATATGGTGGCGGGTCACTCTTTGGGTGAGTTCAGTGCATTGGTTGCAGCAGGAGCAATGAACTTTGAAGATGGATTGAGACTTGTTTCGGCAAGGGCTCAGGCAATGCAAAAGGCTTGCAAACTGGAGCCATCCACTATGGCCGCAATTCTTGGATCGGAAGACAAAATCGTAGAGGAAATCTGCGCAAAAATTGAGGGAGTGGTGGTACCGGCAAACTATAACAGTAATGGGCAGATTGTGATCTCCGGGAGCGTGGAGGCTGTTAATTTGGCGTGTGAGCAGCTAAAAGCCGCAGGTGCAAAGAGAGCTCTGGTTCTGGCAGTAGGAGGTGCATTTCACTCACCCCTTATGGAGCCTGCAAGAAAGGAGCTGGCCTCTGCTATTGAGGCAACAGATATCAAATCACCTGTATGCCCTGTTTACCAAAATGTAGATGCTCTGCCAAACAGCGACCCAAAAAAAATTAAGGAGAATCTAATTACCCAACTCACAGCACCTGTGAGGTGGAGGCAGATTGTGGAGAATATGTGGAGTGACGGAGCGAGAGAGTTTGTGGAGCTGGGTCCCGGAAATGTACTGCAGGGTTTAATCAAGAAGATTGCTCCCGAAAGTGTAGTCTCTGGTCACCAGTAGTACTCTGTGGTCACCAATAGAGGTCTGTTATTACCGGCAGCATACTACTATTTCAGACAATATTTAAAAAGCCTCTACAGATTGTTTGCCAAATAGTTGAATAGCTTAATTACACTCTCATTATTATTGAATTTTATATTGTTCTCTTCAATATAACTTTCAATCTTATTTTTTTGGTTTGAGAATAGCTTCTCGAAATTCTTTTTAGTTGCGGGGAGTATCTTGCCACCCTTAATCAGGTGTATATTTTCGTAATAGTCATAGCGGATATTGCTGCTGCCCACAATTTTCTCCAGTCTGTTCTCCACCTCTACTGAGGAGTACTTGGCAATAGATGAGACCTCATTGGTCCCGCCATATGCCCCTTCGATTTTCTCCTGACCAAGCTTAAGAACCCTTGATATTCCCAGATAGGTTTCACCTGCTGTATTAAGGACCTGCACATAGGTGTTATTCAGTTTAAGAAAAAGAGTGTTCCCGGCACTCACAGCCTCTACCAGCTTCTCTGTCTTAATTGCAATTGTGTCTCCGGTATCTGTAATGACCCTTACCGTCTGGCCGAGGGTATTGATGTTAAGATCTCCGGTATAGACAGTTCCATCTGATAATCTTATCCTTCCGTTTACATATTTATCAAAAACAAAAAGTTTTTCTTTAAAAAAATCTCCCTCAATAACCTTCCCATTAAATACTTTAATCGTACCGCTTTGTGAGTGAGATGCTAATGAAACAATCAGCGTAAGTGCTATTAAAAAACATCTTTTCATAGTATATTTATTTAGATTTACTAGTGCATAAAAATAGTGAAAATCCTTTTAAGTTTTAAAAAAATATCGTATTTTTGACGGGTAGTATATAATATGCCAAATTACTATCAAATAGCAAAAGAGTTCGATACAGAGACAGAGCTCGTCGGGCTCCTTGAGAGCCCCGGCGAGAATGTTTGGTTGAACAAAAAAGCAGATAAGATATCAGATGACATCTCCGCAATTACCAAAAGAGTGCGGGGTGTTATTTTTTTATTACACATCTAAAAGCCATATATCACTTCCCAAATTTAGGAATAAATAATTAAATATAAGATTAATAAATATAAAAAGTACTAATTTCTAACAAAAAAGCTATGGCAAAAGAAAAAAATTTTATTACCTGTGATGGTAATTACGCCGCAGCGCATGTTGCATACATGTTTAGCGAGATGGCAGCCATATATCCAATTACTCCCTCATCTACGATGGCAGAGTATGTGGATGAATGGTCTGCTTATGGGAAAAAGAATCTCTTCGGAGAGGCCGTTAAGGTTGTGGAGATGCAGAGTGAGGGGGGTGCTGCAGGTACGCTTCACGGGGCACTTCAGGCTGGTGTCCTATCTACTACTTTTACCGCTTCTCAGGGACTTCTCCTGATGATTCCTAATATGTACAAGATTGCCGGCGAATTGCTTCCTACAGTATTTCACGTTTCTGCCAGAACTCTTGCTGCTCAAGCACTTTCAATCTTCGGAGACCATTCCGATGTAATGTCTGCAAGACAAACAGGTTTTGCGTTGCTGGCTTCAAGCGGAGTTCAGGAGGCTTTAGATATGGGAGCTGTTGCACATCTCTCCACATTAAAGTCCAGAGTTCCTTTCCTTCATTTCTTTGACGGGTTCAGGACATCACACGAAATTCAGAAAATTGAAGATCTTGACCAGGATGAACTGAAAAAAATGATCAGTGAGAAATCACTATCCGCATTCCGCACAAGAGCTCTCAATCCAAATAAACCTGTGACAAGAGGTACTGCTCAGAATCCGGATGTGTTCTTCCAGGCCAGAGAGGCTTGTAACCCATACTATGACGCTGTTCCGGATATCGTAGCACGTTATATGGGCGAGATAAGTGAAGCTACAGGGCGTCACTATCTTCCTTTTGACTATCACGGAGATCCGGAAGCAGAGAATATTGTTATTGCAATGGGTTCTGTTTGCGAAACTATAAGAGAGGTTGTAGATGTATTGGTTGAAAAAGGTGAAAAAGTTGGTGTTCTTACCGTTCGTCTTTACAGACCATTCTCGGCAAAATACTTCTTCCGTGTACTTCCTAAGAGCGTCAAGAGAATTGCTGTCCTGGACAGAACTAAGGAGCCGGGTGCAGTTGGCGAACCTCTTTATTTAGATGTAAAATCTGCAATTGCAGATAGAAGCGGGAAACTACCTCTAATCGTAGGTGGCCGTTACGGTCTCTCATCTAAAGACACAACCCCTGCCCAGATCTTCTCGGTTTACGAAAACCTTAATATGAAAGAGCCAAAGAACGGCTTTACCATTGGTATTGTTGATGATGTTACATTCAAATCTCTGCCAATTAAAGAGGAGATCAACGTATCTAAGAAGGGTGTGGTTGAGTGTAAATTCTACGGACTCGGTTCAGATGGTACTGTTGGTGCAAATAAAAATACAATCAAAATTCTCGGTGAGACAACACCTAAGTATGTTCAGGCTTACTTCGACTACGACTCTAAGAAGTCCGGCGGATACACCTGCTCACACCTCAGATTCGGAGATACCCCTATCACCTCTCCATACCTTGTCTCTAACCCGGATTTCGTTGCTTGTCACGTAACAACTTATCTTACTAAATACAATGTTCTTAAAGGAATTAAGAAGGGTGGTACACTTCTTCTTAACACACTTTGGAACAAAGAGGAGACTATCGAGAAACTTCCGGATTTTGTTAAGGCTACAATTGCCAAGAAACAACTTAACCTCTATATCATTAACGCTACAATGATTGCCGAGGATATTGGGCTTGGAAACAGAACTAATACTATTCTCCAGAGTGCCTTCTTTAAGATTGCAGATATCATTCCTTATGAGCAGGCAGTTCACGAGATGAAAGATGCTGCAAAAAAATCATATGGTAAGCAGGGCGACAAGATTCTTAAGATGAACTATGACGCTATTGACAGAGGAGCAGAGTGCGAAAAGGTTGAGATACCTTGCGAATGGAAAAACCTTACTGCAAAATTCCGCCCTGACACCTTTGACAGACTTGCACCGGACTGGGTAAGAAATGTAGCCGATGTTGTGAACTCACAAAGTGGCAATGACCTTCCTGTTAGCGCTTTCCTTCATCTGGAAGATGGCACAATTCCTTCAGGAACATCTGCTTACGAAAAACGCGGTATTGCTGTACATATCCCTGAGTGGCAGTCAGAAAACTGTATTCAGTGTAACCAGTGCGCCTATGTTTGTCCTCACGCAGCCATCAGACCTTTCCTTATGAACGAAGATGAGCAGCAGAAATCTCCTGAGGGGGTTAAGAAGATTAAGGGTAACGGACCATTCAAAGAGTATAGTTTCACAATTCAGGTTACACCTATGGATTGTACCGGTTGCGGTAACTGTGCAGATGTATGTCCTGCCAAAATCAAGGCTCTTGTTATGAAACCTTTCGAAACTCAGGTTCACGAGCAGGCCAACTTCGACCATCTGCACTCTGTTGTTGGGTACAAAGACACCATCCAGCCAAAGAGTCAGAATGTGAAGAATCTTCAGTTTGCCCAGCCACTGTTTGAGTTCTCGGGAGCTTGCGCAGGTTGCGGTGAAACTCCTTACATTAAAGCTGTAACTCAGCTGTACGGAGACAGAATGATGATTGCAAACGCTACAGGTTGCTCTTCCATCTTCGGAGGTTCATTCCCATCATCTCCATACACTACCAACAAAGATGGAAAAGGTCCATCCTGGGCTAACTCACTGTTCGAAGATAATGCCGAATATGGCTTGGGTATGCACCTGGGATCTGAGAGGGTACGCGACAGGGTTGCCAAATTGATGGCAGATGGTCTTGAGTGCAAAACCTGTACTGCCGAGATGAAGGTTCTCTTTGGAGAGTGGATATCTAAACGCGAAGATACAGTAGCAACAAAAGAGATTGCAGATAAATTAATTCCGCTTATCTCCGGTTGCAAATGTGAGATCTGTAAAGAGCTTACAGTTCTTAAAGACTATTTCGTAAAGCGTTCTCAGTGGATTATCGGAGGAGACGGATGGGCTTATGATATTGGATACGGTGGTCTTGACCACGTTCTGGCATCGGGCAGCAACGTTAATGTTCTTGTTCTCGATACAGAGGTTTACTCTAACACAGGAGGTCAATCATCTAAATCTACCCCGGTTGGTGCAGTAGCTAAATTTGCAACCTCAGGTAAAAAAATCCGTAAGAAAGACCTTGGTATGATGGCTATGAGTTATGGCTATGTTTACGTAGCACAGGTGGCTATGGGGGCAAACCAGAACCAACTCTTCAAAGTGCTTAAAGAGGCCGAAGAGTATGATGGACCATCTTTGATTATTGCCTACTCGCCTTGTATAAGCCACGGGTTAAAGAATGGTATGGGAGCTACCCAAAAAGAGGAGAAAATTGCAGTTGAATGCGGTTACTGGCAACTCTACCGTTACAATCCAATGCTTGAGGCAGAGGGTAAGAATCCATTCACTCTGGATAGCAAAGAGCCGGATTGGACTAAGTTCCAGGAGTTCCTCGCAGGTGAAGTAAGATACACATCTCTAGTTAAAACATTCCCTAAAGAGGCAGAAGAGCTCTTCAAGCTTACCGAAGAGTTTGCTAAATGGAGATACAACTCCTACAAGAGGTTAACCTCTGCAGCTGAGTAATCTCTCTGTAAAACTAAAAAAGAGGATGACTTTTTGGTCATCCTCTTTTTTTATGCAGTCAATAGCAGCTGCTCACGATACTGTCGCTAAAGTTTTGTGCAGTGGGAAGCTCACCGGCAGCAACATCTGTTTTTTAGCTTGTTTTCTGAAGAGTTTTTAGAACTGCATCGGTAATCTGCTTCTCTCGCAGGATCGTTTTATCGAAAATTAGTTGTGCCTCCTCTACAATTGCATCTGCAACAACTCTATCTTTAAGATCTTTTGAGTTAATCCTTACATTCATATATGCTCCAAATATGGCCGACCTCAGCGCGAGTGCTCCCACCCCTGCATCTGAAACAGAGTTTGGATTTCCCTCTTTAACCATAGCCTCAATCAGGTCAAATGCTCTGTATGCAACCTCCATCGTTTTAAAAGGAATTGCTGTTGCGTAAAGAGTGGCCTCCTGAATAGCTTTGCTTCTGGCCTCCTTTTCGGTATCGCTTCCCTTGGGAAGTCCAAACGCCTCCATAATTTTTTTGAATGCATTGGTATCTTCATCAACAAGAATAAGCATCTCCGAGATAATCTGCTGTCCCTTTTCTGCCCACTCTGAGAAGTATTCCCATCTCTCATCCCAGCCCGCTTTGTGAGAAGAGAGGTTGGCAACCATTGTACCAAGCGCGGCCCCCATAGAACCCATCAGGGCAGATACCGAACCACCTCCCGGGGCAGGAGATTCACGCGCAGTCTCCATCGCAAACCCTCTGCAGGTTAAATCTATAAGTCTCTTTTCTGCTCTGTTTTCTATTAGGTATTCAATAACCTTCTCCTGAGGGTCAAATGGTTTGAGATCGTCAAGTCCCATAGATTTAACGGCAATCTTAATTATCTCCTCCTCTGACACCCCTGCAGATCTGCTCTGCTTTGCCAGATAGAATTTACCCGCATCTATAAGAACCCTTTTAGGTATAAGCCCCACAATCTCGCTTCCGGTTACCCTTATTCCTCTGGCAGATGCTTTGGCAACCACCTCGTCAAAAGCAATGTGCACCGGAGTAGCAGAGAGATCTGTCACATTCATTGAAACCTGTGCGATACCGTACTCCTCAATAAACCATCCTATTGCTTTACAGCCCTTTAAAGTGCCAGGTAACCAAACATCATCTCCCTTCTCATCCTTTACAACTTTTCCTGTAAACGGATTTCCCTCTCTTTTCTTGCGCCCCTTCTCCCTAACATCATATGCAATGGCGTTGGCTCTGCGGGTAGATGTAGTATTGAGGTTGAAGTTAATTGCTATTAAAAAATCACGCGCCCCTATTGCTGTGGCACCTGTGTGGGCCACGCTCTCTGTAAAACTTGCCGGGCCAAAATCCGGCCTCCACTCGGGGTCGGTAAATCTCTTTGGCAAACCTTCGTATTCACCGGAGCGACAATTTGCCAGGTTCTTCCTTTTGGGCTCAAAAGCAGCATTCTCATAACAGTAAACCGGAATAGATAACTCCTCCCCCACTCTTTTTGCCAGTGCTCTTGCATAATCTGCACATTCCTCCATTGTAACTCCCGATATTGGAATCAACGGACAAACATCTGTTGCCCCCATTCGCGGGTGCTCTCCAGTATGGTGCTTCATATCTATAACCTCTGCAGCCCTCTTTATCGCCCGAAAAGCTGCCTCAACAACCTGCTGCGGCTCTCCCACAAATGTCACCACAGTCCTGTTGGTTGCAGCACCGGGATCTACATTCAAAAGTTTAACCCCCTCCACCTTCTCAATCTGGTCGGTTATCTCTTTTATAACCTGCATATTGCGCCCTTCGCTAAAATTTGGAACGCACTCAATAATTTTTTTGATCATAACTTAACTACGGTTACTTCTATTATTTTATTTGAAATTTGAGTTGACTACCCTAACTGTTTTGCAGCACAACTCCCTGTGGCATTTTACTCCTTAGATATTCAAGGTCAAGGTTGAAGAAGTGGTATGCAAAGAGATTTTTTGGTTTTAATGCCCAAGCTGCCTCAATGAACATCTCGTCACTCATTGTATAGGGCAGGTTCTTTGGAAGAAAGGCAATATCAATATTTTTAATCTCTCTCATCTCGGGAGTTATCTCCGAATCGCCTGCAATATAGACTCTGTACTCCCCGAAATTGAGGATATATCCGTTACCCTCGCCTCTGGGATGATACGGAGAGCCATCCTCTCTCATATTTATAATATTATAGGCATATACTGCCTCTATCGTTAACTCATTATAAGTGAAGCTCTCTCCCGGTGTAAGTATATTTGCCTGAGGCAAGCTCTCCTTACACCCCTTGCTGGTTACAAAGACACTCTTGTCTGTAACAATCTCTTTTAGAGCATCCTCGTCCAAGTGGTCATAGTGATGGTGAGTCAGGAGGATAAGATCTGCCTTAGGTAGTTTTGAATAGTCGGCTACATTGCTGTATGGGTCGACAAATATATATTTTTCATTCCACTGAATAATCAGCGAGGCGTGTCCCAGCAATGTAATTGCTATTTCTCCCAATGGTGTAGTGAATCTGAACATAGCTTAAAATATTATATCTGATTTAACGAACATCTATCTCTCTTCCTTTTAGAAACATCCTCTCTACCAGTGGAGTGGATATAGCATAAGGGATATATTCAATTGATGGAATTGGCTTTGTAACCATCAGGTTGGCCACCTTTCCTACTGCAATAGTACCGTGAGTATTGCTTATGCCCATTGCATAAGCTCCGTTTATTGTTGAGGCGTTAATTACCTCATAAGGTGTCATTTTCATCTTTAATGCGGCAAGTGCCATCATAAACTTCATATCTCCGGAGGGTGATGAGCCCGGATTGTAGTTTGTCGCGATTGCTACCGGAAGTCCAAAGTTAATCATATCTCTAACCGGAGCATACTCCATCTCCAGAAAGAAGGTAGAACCGGGCAGTACTGTTGCAATTGTGCCGGTGCCCTTGAGAGCTGCAAACTCCTCCTCCCCTGTGAACTCCAGATGATCTACAGAGATTGCGTTATATTTGACTCCCACCTGAACTCCACCGGAAAAGCTCATCTGATTTGCGTGCACTTTTGGTCTTAAACCATATTTTGCTCCTGCTTCAAATATCCTTTCGGTATCTGCAATCGAGAAGAAACCATCCTCTGTAAAGACATCTATAAAATCTGCAAGATTTTCTGATACTACGGCAGGTATCATCTCTGTAATAATCTCATCTACATACTCCTCTCTTCTGTCCCGATACCTGAGAGGAACTGCGTGTGCTCCCAAAAATGTTGTTTTTACCGTGAGGGGTGTGCTTGACCCTATCTCTCGTGCAACTCGCAGCATCTTCACCTCATCCTCAACCGTAAGGCCGTATCCGCTCTTTATCTCCACTGCTCCTGTTCCGAAACGGATAATCTCCCAGGCTCTCGCCATTGTTTGATTTAAGAGATCCTTTTCACTTGTGTTGTGAAGCAGCTGCGCAGAATTAAGTATCCCTCCGCCTCTGGCTGCAATCTCCTGATAGGATAACCCGCGAATCTTATCTATATACTCCATCTCGCGGCTGCCGGCATAAACCAGATGTGTGTGTGAGTCACAAAATGCGGGAAGAACCATCCTGCCTGCAGCATCAATGATTTTCGCTCCGGTTGTCTGCTCCTCTGTAAGGTTCGACATCTCCCCGAACTCCTCAATAAATTCACCATTGATTACTATATAACCATCCCGGATATTATCCAAAACCGACATCCCGGCACCTGACCTTACCGATACCCTCTCTGCACGTTCCGTCTGAACAATCTCTTTGATATTTATTATAATAATCTTCATAAAACTGCTAAATTTCTACATCCCTTAAAAAGGCAATGGAGTTGTTGATGTGAATATACATAACTTCGTCCTCCTTCACAAACGGGACTACTCTTCTGTACTTTGAGACAAACTCTTCAATAATTGGAGAGCTCTTTAAAGGCCTGCGAAATTCAAGTGCCTGTGCTGCATTCATAAGTTCTATTGCAAGAATCTTCTCCAGGTTCTCAACCACCTGATAGCATTTTGTTGCGGCATTTGCTCCCATACTTACGTGATCTTCCTGACCCTGAGATGAGTCAATAGTATCTATGCAGGCCGGTGTTGCCAGCTGTTTATTCTGGCTCACGACAGATGCCTGTGCATACTGAGGAATCATAAATCCGGAATTGAGGCCCGGATGTGCAACCAAAAATGAGGGAAGCCCTCTCTTGCCGGATATCAGCTGATAGGTGCGTCTCTCCGATATACTGCCAAGCTCTGCCAATGCAATTGACAGAAAATCAAGAGGAAGAGCAAGAGGCTGTCCGTGAAAATTACCTGCAGATATAATTTTATCTTCTTCCGGCAGAATAGTCGGATTGTCTGTTGCGCTGTTTAGCTCCGTCACAAAGGCATTTAGGGCGTAGTTTATTGCATCCTTTGAAGCTCCGTGAACCTGAGGAACGCAACGGAATGAGTATGGATCCTGAACGTGCAACTTATCTCTGGAAATAAGCTCACTACCCTTAAGGAGTTCTCTCATCTTTGCAGCTGTTTCAAGTTGTCCCTTGTGCGGGCGAACCAGATGGACCGCCTCTGTGAATGGTTCAACTCTTCCGTCATATGCATCCAAAGAGAGAGCGGCAATTATGTCCGAAAGTTTAGATAGTTTTCTTGCTTTAATTATACACCAAATACTGTATGCAAGCATAAACTGGGTGCCATTTAAAAGAGCCAGACCCTCTTTTGACTCCAGCTTTAGCGGCTCCCATTTGAACTTTTTGTTTATCTCTGCAGATGGATATCTTCTCCCCTGGTAATTTACCTCTCCAAGACCAATTAAAGGTAATGACATATTTGCAAGAGGAGCCAAATCGCCTGATGCACCCAGAGATCCTTGTTTGTAAACCACAGGATAGACTCTGTTGTTAAACATATCTGCGAGCCTCTCTACAGTCTCTGTTCTCACCCCCGAGTAGCCGTATGAGAGGGATTTTATCTTGAGAGCCATCATAAGCTTCACAATATCCTCAGGAACCTCCTCCCCTAACCCGCAAGCGTGAGACATCACAAGATTCACCTGTAGTTGAGAAAGCTGGTCATTATCTACCTTTACATTGCAAAGGGAGCCAAACCCTGTGTTTATTCCATAAATAGGCTCTTTGGCTTTAAGCATCTGATTGTCCAGATACTCTCTGCTTTTGACAACTCTCTCTTTGGCATCCTGTGTCAAAACAATTTTACAATTTGGATCAAGCAGTAACCTTACCTCATCAATGGTATTGTTGTGTGAACTTATATGAAAATACTCCATTATGGCTACAATTAATTAATGATTTTTCAAAATTTGCTACAAATATAAAACAAAAAGGTGCTATCTGAAATATTAACCAAGATTTCACACTTTGATTAACTTTGTTACCTTATTGAAAGAAGATGGAAACAACCCTTATTTATGGGATATTTATGTCGCTTATGCTTTCTGCTCTTTTATTCACAAAAAAGGGGAGAAACGATGCAGATAATCTGCTTTCTGTCTATCTTCTGATATCTGCTCTTAGTCTTACGCTTGCCTATCTCGAGATCCTGAACCGTGAATCCGGTTATAACTACCCCTTTTTAATAAATAGCTCTGTGCCATTTATTCTCCTGCTTGGCCCCGCATTGTGGCTCTATGTTAAAAGGCTCATCTCCCCGGATTTCAGATACAAAAGGGTTCATCTTCTGCTTCTGACCCCTTTTCTCTTTGCTTTCATTTTACTATTCTTAAATAGCTACTCTGCAGATGACACTGTTAAAATAGCCTCCGACAGATCTGAATCATTCCACGAAAAGCCGCTCTTTCTCATTATTGCCTCGATGATAGCACTCTCTAACATTGGTTACACCGGAT
>JAUYTH010000310.1 GCA_030695165.1 Bacteroidales bacterium | reverse complement strand
AAGATATGGTTTACCAATGAGTTCTGCACCTTTAAGGTTGTCAAAAACCAAGGTTGTTGGTGTAGGCCCGTCTACATAAGGCCCCAAATCATAGATATGCCATTCGCTGCGGTTTTCGTCAAGAACTCCAATGATTTGAATTTCATACAGATTGTTCTCTAATGCAACAATCTTGCTGCTCCAGACGATAGGTTGTGTAACCATCTGGGCAGACAGCTCTGTCTTAAAAAATGTTAATGTTAGTAATAAGGTAAATAAAAGCAGTTTTTTCATGATTAGAAAAGTACGTTATTAATTAAATACAATTATGAGAGCGATTACCCTAAAAAAAGTTTAAAAAAGTTTGTCCCGGGCAATCTAAAGTGTAAAATTATTATAAAAAAGTAATTAATGAATAATATTTCATAATAGTCTTTAGTAGTTTAGTTTTTACACTCGGGACTTAGACAACTGAATTTCTAAAAGGTTTAGGAGTACAAACTAAAAAAAGCTGCCAAATTTATTTGGCAGCTTTTTCTTTTGTTAAAAAATCTCTATAACTCTTCGAAATTGACATCGGAGAATGAGGTTGTTACCACCTCTTTTTCAACTTTATCTGGTATTGCAGGAATTCTCTCACGGATATAATTGATTATCTCCTCTAACCCTTGTGAGAATTTTTCAAAATCTTCTTTGTAGAGGAAAATTTTGTGTTTATCGTAAACAAATCTTCCGTCTTTGTCTACTCTCCGTTTACTTTCTGTAATAGTTAGGTAGTAATCGTTGTTTTTAGTTGCTTTAACATCAAAGAAATAAGTCCTCTTCCCTGCTCTCACCGGTTTTGAATAAACATCATCTCCATTGCGCTCTTGCAAATCTGCATTGTCAAAATCCTCGAAGTACATTTTCGTTGTTTTTAAGTTTGTCTCACAAAGATAAAATTATTTTTTATGCACAAAAATCTATCTTTGTAAAATATTTGATAATTATTGTTTTTATGATCAGCAGAAGATTGATTCGCATTAAGGTTTTTAAAGTTCTTTTCAGTCGTATAAATTCGGGGTCAGACTCTTTTCTGGCAGCAGAAAAGGAGCTAATTCTAAGTTGTGACAAGTCACTTGAACTCTATTACTTTTTACTCTCTTTACCTGCTGCACTTAAAAATGTTGCAGAGCAAAAGATAGATGCAGGGCTAAAGAAATTTCATCCTACTCCTCAGGAGATAGACCCAAACAGGAAATTTATCAATAACAGAGTTATCGCTTTGTTGGAGGATGATACAGACATAACAGGGTTTTGCAGTAAAAGAGGCCTCTCCTGGAGTGAGTATGACTCTTTTGTGAAGAAAATTTACGCATCTGTGGTTTCTAAAGAGTACTTTTCAAACTTTATGGAGTCATCTGAGAGCTCGTTTGAAGAGGATATGAAACTTATCACATCAATATTCGAAGAGGAGCTGGAGGAGTCAGATGAGCTTTATACTCTGCTGGAAGATGCGAATCTCTACTGGACAGATGATCTCGCCTTTATTATAAATGTAATAACAAAGAGACTCCACTCCCTAAAAGAGAGTAGCGCCTTGGAACACCCCTCTGTATTTTTGAAGAGTGAAGATAAAGACTATGCGATTAGGCTTTTGAATGTCTCAATGATTAGATATGCCGAGTATACAGGGCTTATGTCCAAGTATGTACTCAATTGGGAAACAGACAGGCTGGCTGCTACAGACCTTGCACTTATTGTAATGGGTATTGCAGAGGCAGTAACTTTCCCCAACATCCCAATAAAAGTTACAATAAACGAATATGTAGAGCTTTCCAAATTTTACAGTACCCCTAACAGCAAAGTATTTGTAAACGGAATGTTGGATAAAATTCTGCTGGCTCTTAAAGATGAGGGGCAGATAGAAAAAAGTGGAAGAGGTTTGGTAGGGTCGTCAGAATAGTTAAATTTGCATAATTATATTTTTAATAGTTAATCAGTATGAATTTTTTTGTAATTCTTCAACAAACAGCAGAAGCAGGTTCAGGAAACTGGAGCTTTCTGGTAATGATGGGTCTTATCTTCGTTGTAATGTACTTCTTTATGATTCGTCCTCAGCAGAAAAAACAGAAAGAGCTTGTCAAATTCAGGAGTAGTCTGGAAAAAGGAGATAAAGTGGTTACTCTTGGTGGAATATATGGAGTCATAGTAGAGGTAAAAGAGCAATATGTTCTTGTTGAGGTTGACTCAAATGTTAAGCTAAGAATTGATAAATCGGCTATTGTAAAGGATATCAGCGATATTACGGCCGGTAAATAGTTCCCTTAAAGCTATGTTAAAGCTTAACAGCTCCATAATCAGTTACGAAAGAGGCAGACGACTATTACAACTCCTGTTCTGTCTCTTTCTTGCTTTTGTTATTTGGACTGTACATAATCTCTCGGATAACTATAGCCATCTCTTTCAATACACTGTAGTTGCAAAATCATCTATGAGCGGAAAATCTGCAGATTCTCAATCAATCAATAAACTTACTCTAAGGGCAAGAGCATCCGGCTTCTATATTCTAAAGCACAGATACAACAGAGTTGATGCTTCATTGGTACTCTCTCCGGATAATAAACTCTTCAAGAAAAACCCGGGTAAAAAAGATAATTACTATCTTCTAACTTCAGAGTTGAGAGTTCTTATATCTGAAGCAACAGCAGACAAGCTTCAGGTCGAGTATATCAGTACAGACACCCTCTTTTTTGAGTTCCCTGGAGTAGTTTCAAAAGAGGTGCCTATTGCTTTTAAAGCCCGGCTATCTTTCAGAGATCAATATATGCAAACAGGAGAGTTAAAAGTTGACCCATTGAAGGTAACTATTTACGGAG
>JAUYTH010000309.1 GCA_030695165.1 Bacteroidales bacterium | reverse complement strand
ATCCGTAAGGCTGGATAATAAAAGAGACATCCGAAGTGATGTTGTTGTCTTCAATTACTCTTCTCAGCTGTACAGGATTTTGAATATTGCTCTTGGAAAGAAGAGTAACATATTTGCTCACCATCTGGTCTACAATCATATTTTTCTCAAGATACTCCCAGTATGTAGCTAGGTCACCGGTGTTGTCCTGTGGAATTGATTTGATAAACTGAATAAGAAGGTTTCTGTCAAATTGCCCATCTGCTCCCAAAAAACCCCTCTCCCTAGAGAGAACCTGAGAAATATTGGATCCTTGGCTTAGATCGAAAAGCTCCTCCTCTCCGACTGCAATGCCCGCCTCTTCAATTGTAGGAATAAGAACATTGTCACTGAGCAGGTCCTGCCACGCACTTTGGTTAACCATCTCGGAACCCTTTTCGTCCAGAGCTGCTGAGCCTGTCATTAGTTGGTTTATACGGGTAAAGTAGTCTACCCTTTTCTGAAAATCTTGATAAGAGATGGCTTTACCATTCATCTCTCCAACATTGTATTTGGAAGAGAACATAGATACAGCCGACTGTAGTGTGTCTGCGTCAACAATAAATGAAAGTAGTGCCACACCGATAATTACAGTGATAAAGACACCCATTTTAACGCGGATCTTCTCGAGAACTGCCATTTTATTTTTTTTTAATAGGTTATTTTCTTGTAAGGCGCGAAGATAGTAATTTTTTATTAATGATTTGTCTATTCCCCAACAATTCGGAGTACCACACTCTCCAGCCTGATTGTACTTGTTTTAAGAATAGTAAACTCAAAATTTCTGTAAAGCAGCGTCTCTCCTTGGGCCGGAATATTCTCGTGAAAATAGGTTATGAAGCCACCCAGTGTTTCATAATCTTCATTTTCAGGAATATCAAGATCGTAAATTTTGTTCAGATATTTGATCTCAAGACGGGCAGAGAAGATAAATTCACTGTCCGATAATCTCTTTTCTACCAGATCTTCCTTGTCCAGTTCGTCCGATATCTCCCCAAAAATCTCCTCTATGAGGTCTTCTAAAGTAACAATACCGGCAGTACCTCCGTACTCGTCATTCACAACCGCTATTGATCGTTTGTTCTTAATCAGTATGGTGAGCAACTTCTGTGCCCCCATCTCTTCCGAAAAGAAGTCTATCTGCCGGATAATATCCTTAATGGGTTTCCCTCCGGAGAAGAGATCTTTGGAGTGAACGTATCCGGTAATCTTATCTATGCTCTCTCTGTAAACTATTATTCTTGAGTATTTTGAATCTGCAAATAGAGTTAAAAGTTCATCGATTGAGGCGCTTTCAGATATTGCACAGATTTCGGTACGGGGAATCATACACTCTTTTACCTTAACCTCCGAAAAATTGAGCACATTTTGGAAAATGACCATTTCGTTGGACTCCTCCCTTTCCGGAATATGGTTCTGAGTCTCTCTCTTTATAAATGGCGACAGTAGTGTAAGCACCCCTTTTGCAAAAAAGATGAGGTGTTCTATAATAAAATGTGCATTTATTGTAGCTACAGCCATAGGTAAGACCTTTGCAAGCAGAAGCACTGCTACAAAAGCAAGCGGTACTCCCCAGAGAATATTAGGGAAGATAAGAGCAAATGATATTCCGAATATTATCAAAAAGAGATCTGTTGCCAGTTTTAGCGAACTTATGAGCTCCCCCTCTCTCTCGAGCAGCTCCTCTGTAACCAGCGCATAGCTCTTCTCCTGCCTCTTGTCAACCTCATAGCGGAGTTTATTGAAAGAGCCCAGGGCCCTCTCTATGGCTGTAAAGAGCGCCAGTAAGATAAGTGAAACCGAAGATATTACTATTTGAATCACCATATTTGTTAAAACACTCTACTTTAATTGCGGTAAAAGCGGTCCAATAAAATTGGCCGTATCAATATAGGGAATTTCTGTGGAATCTCTTCTAACGATAGCATAACTGTCAAAAGGATTCTGAATGACTGCATTTCTGGCCATCTCATCTGACTCCATTCCATAGCCCTGCATAAAGAGATCTACAGTGGTAATTTTTACCCAGGAGTGGGTGTAGATTCTTTTGGAGAGTCTGTTCCAGAATAGGGTATCTGTCTCTATTCTCTCTCCGTTGATATAGTTGTTTATTACCACATTTCCGTGAGCCTCCCAAATCTCTTCGTCCGGTTTTTTCACGTGTTTTGCGTAGTTTGCCCTGATTCTGGTTTCGAGCAGCCCTTCCGAAGTGTATCCCCTCATAACGATTCCCGATGGAAAAACATCATATGGTGCTTCATTATCTGTATATCTCTCCATCAACGGTGCGTCTACAATATAGGCGGTTATCCCCTTTCTGTACTGAACAACCGTCATTTTCTCGATCTTTTGGGTTGGCAGCTCTTCTGTTGCAGATATCTCAGAGAGAGGGATATCATCTTTACAAGATAAAAGAGTGGTAGCAACCACAAGAGTGACTGCTACCATATTCTTTACTCTATGAAAAGAGCCTGCCCTCATACTATTATTTGCGAGTTCTCACTGTTGTTACAGCACTCATTCCGTTGCAGTTAACTGTATATGAAGAGCCGTCAATTATATTGTACATAAATGCCTCTTCCTGTGCCGGGAAATATTGGCTGTAAGTGGAGATGTGCCTTGAGGCCTCTTCGGCAATTGAAGGGTCTGCATTTCTGGCTCTTATCAGATAATCTACTGCAACCCAGTATTTCGCTCTCATCTCAATATCATTTCCGGTACATCTTAAAGAGCCCCAAACAATACCTAAAATCAGGTTTGCACTTCCGGCTACCGTTGAGCTCTTTTGGATTGCCTGTCTTGCTGCTTCGGCAGCCTTATTAAGGTTCTCCATTTTACGAAGATAGTAAGTAGAAAGCTCTATGAGCAGAACGGCATCCTGCTCGTCCGGTGTTCCTTCGCTGGCAATAGCCTCCTGGAGCATCTGTATAGCACTTGAGTGGTCGCCTTTGGCGCTGCAAAGTTTATAAAGGTAGTATGCCGATTGGTAATTGGGCTCCATTTTGTGAAGAGCCTGTACGGTCCTAAGGAACAACTCCTCATTTGTACACTCAAGGTCGCTTAGCAGTTTCACGATTGTAGTCACCAACGCTTTATCGTCCGGATTAGCCTCAAACCTTGGAGTGAAGAGTTCAACAATATTCTCACAACTTGCTACACCACAGGTTGCAAAAAGGTTGTCGATATCTTTCTTTGCAGCATCTGCATCCTGGTGTTTTGCAGCCACCTGAGCATCAATCTTCTTTTCGATGCGAGTATAGGTCTCCAAAACTTTCTCTGTGGTAACTTTTTTTGCTGCATAAAGGTCACTTATCTTTTTCATTGCAAGCACCAGAATTGCCGGTGATGTTAAATCACCTCCAAGCTCCATTGCCTTCTCTATTGCAGCGTAGATCTTTTCGTCTTTTTCTTCCAAATATTGATTCATATCGTAGACCTTGAACTCTGCAGCAGATTTTGCGCTTCCTGGGAAGTATTGGATTCTAAGGTCATACATCATCAGCATAGAGTCTATAAGAGCATTCTTTACCTTCGGGTTATCTTTGTTCTTCTCAATATAATATTTGAAAAGCTTTAATCCATCTGTGTAAAGACCTTGTCTAACCCCCGGAGGACAAAGACGGAACGCCTCTCTCCAAAGCGGAGCTGCCTCAGCATAGTTATCCTGCTTCATCCAGTCGTTGTAAAATGATAGATTCAGTTTACACTCTTCACTGGCACCTGCCAGATTACCCTGGGCATAGCCAAGAGTTGCAACCAGCGAAAGAATGGTAGAAATTAATAAAATGCGCACTTTTTTCATGATTTTAGAAATTATTATATTACCGGTATTTAATCATATCTATATTTAATAAACCATATGTCGTGAAGTGAGATGCTTATGTTAAACATCACATATCTTTCACGTATAATGTTGTTTTTAAGCGAACCCCGTTGCCCCATATCCACCGAGAGCCCAACTCCGTTGTAAAGCCGGAAAATAGGGAGCGTTGCCCCCAATGTTATTCCCATTGCACTAATCTGTTTATCTGCAACCTTCATATAGGTGTTTTCATAATAGGCCCCACCTCTGTATGTCACTCTTTTCGAGTAGTATCTGACATCGTATCTATTGGGTATAAATTCAAAACCCAGCTTGATCGAGTTGCTAACCGACGGAGAAAAACTTACTCCCGGTGTCTCGGAGAACTGAACTTTGCTCCAATCTTGTCTTGTATAGTCCAGGGCAACCAGCCATTTATCTTTTTTTCTTAAAGAGACGCCCAGCCCCAATTCAGATGGAATCTCCATCTGCGTATTCTCCTCTACGTTGTGGTAAATTGTATCCTTAAGACCGCTTGCATTTGTTGCATACGCAAACTTTGTAAGATCTCCCGATAGTTTTGACCCTGCCAGCCAGGTTGCTCCAACGGTTAAATTCATATCGTTTGCAAAATCTGCCTTATACTGCATCCCAAATTTGGCTGCGAGAGAGCTTACAACATAGTCCATTCCTGTGCTTATGCTTCTGTAACTCTGGTTTGTAGTAAATATAATATTTGAGTTACGATCGATTGTCCCGAAATAGTAGACCCCCTCTGCACCAAGGGAGAAGTTTTTAAAGACCCCTATTGAAGCTCCCAGGAATGCTCTGTTTATTCCTCCCGTTCCATATCTCTGGTAACGAATATCGCCAAGCTCAGTAATAGTTGCTGGGTCACTCTCCACCTCTTCGAATTTATAACCTACGCTGCTGTATGGAGTAACTCCAAATGCAAATGCAGATTTTTTGAACAGAGGAAAGCTTATTACCATATGGTGCATATTGAATACATTATATGCAGATTTTGTTGACTGCCCCGAAATAAAGAGATTTTTCTGATCCATTCCGAAATCCATCATAAAAGAGAGGGTATCTCTCTCCGAATAGGCAGCAGGATTGAGTATATTTATAAGACGATTATCTCTTATCCCAATTCCGGTACCTCCCATTGCTTTGTTAAAGGCAGTACCTGCTTTGTTAATATCTCCTACGCCAAATACGGAGTATGGGGTAAATGTACCCAATGCATCGGTACTCTGTGCAAAGGCAAAAGTTCCTGTGAAAAAAATTGCTGCCGTTGCTGCAATGATCCTAATTTTATTCCGATTTCGCATAATTCTCTGCTACGCGGGCTAAACCCATCAATACTAAATTGTAAACTACAAATATCGAACTTTTCAATTTTTCTGCAAAATAAATAGCATCTCCGCCTGTAAAAATATAAATATGGTTCGGATACTCTTTAATATAACCACTAACTTCAAAAATCAGACCTAAAACAACTCCGGACTCAATCGCCTCTTTTGTCGTGCCCCCCACATCACCTATCTCAGAGGGGTTATCCAACAGCGGAAGTAGTTGAGTATAATCATTTAAAGCCTTAAATCTACTCCTTAATCCAAGAGAAATATTTCCCCCTAAATATTCTCCGTTACCCGAAACAAAATCAATTGTAAGCGCTGTTCCAAAATCAAAGATCATTACATCCTTCCCGGGGAACATCTGCCTTACAGCAACTGCAGATAAAATCCTATCACTCCCAAGGGTTTCGGGGCTTTTGTATCTGTTGATAACAGGTAGATTTGTTGCACTATCTACCACTATCAATTTGTTACATTCACTCTCGAGCTCCTTAAAAAAGAGAGCACCCTCTCTCCTTACAGTTGATATGGCAATAACCTCAACCCTTCTTCTCTTTGCAAGCCCTGCAATAAACCCGCAAACATCCTCCCCCTCATACCTTATAACCTCCTCAAGTGAGCTCCCTTTGGCATAAGAGGCTTTAACGGAACTATTGCCTATATCTATCAACAGATTTATCACAATCGGCAAAGATAAAAAAAATTACAACTTCATCTCCAAAAATATATTGTAGGCCTGCTCTACGCTCAATACATTATCTACAGTAATATAGAGCTTCTCTTTCTGCTCTTTCATCCTGAACCTCTTGTGTTGTTTTTGAAGGAATTGCAAAATCGTTGCAAACTTAGCCGAAGCATAGTAGCCGGAGAGCTGGTTGCTTACAAAATATGCGATAAGGATTCCGTTTTTAAGGATTATCTTTTCGAAGCCCAGTTCAATGGCAAGCCATCTTAACTTCACAATAAAGGTGAGCTGTCTCGCCTCTTCGGGCAGAGGACCAAATCTGTCCTGCATCTCATCTGTAAATCTTTGGAGCTCCTTACTCTCTTTAATTGCATCCAACTCTTTATAGAGCCGAATCTTCTCTGCGGTTATGTTTATGTAGTTGTCCGGTATAAGAATCTCCAGATCGGTATCTATTGAGCAGTCATTTATATATGCAACCTCCTCTCTCTTTGCCCCTGCCCGGAATCTGCCTGCATCCACCCTGTCTTCATCTTTGCCCTCCTTAAATCCTGCAAGTTCTCTCTCATCCCTTATCTCTGTAAAGGCCTCAGCCAAAATACGCTGATAAGTCTCAAACCCCATCTCTGCAATAAAGCCACTCTGCTCTGCCCCCAGCATATTCCCAGCTCCTCTTATGTCCAGATCCTGCATCGCTATATTGAAACCACTCCCAAGGTCGGAGAAGGTCTCGATTGCCCGTATTCTTCTCCTGGCCTCGTCTGTGAGGGATGAGACAGATGGTATTATCAGGTAACAGAATGCCTTCACATTGGACCTCCCCACCCTGCCCCTCAACTGATGCAGATCACTCAGCCCAAAGTTCTGAGCCTGATTAATTATTATTGTGTTGGCGTTTGGTATATCTATTCCGTTCTCCACTATGGTTGTGGCAATCATCACGTCGTAATCTCCCATCATAAAGTCCAGCACTGTCTTCTCCAGATTAGCCGGCTCCATCTTTCCGTGCCCTATGCAGCTCTTTACCCCCGGACACAATCTTCTTACAATCTCCTCAACAGAACGAATATCTTCAACCCTGTTATGCACAAAGAATACCTGACCACCGCGCTCCATCTCATAGTTGATTGCATCCCTTATTATCTCTTCATTAAAATCTATCACCTCCGTCTGAACCGGCAACCTGTTTGGGGGAGGAGTGTTAATAATTGAGAGATCCCGGGCACCCAGCAGTGAGAACTGAAGGGTTCTGGGTATGGGTGTTGCAGTAAGGGTGAGAGTATCTACATTGAGTTTGAGTTGTCTAAGGCGCTCTTTTGCAGATACTCCAAACTTCTGCTCTTCGTCTATAATAAGGAGTCCAAGATCTTTGAATTTAATCTCCTTGTTGAGCAGCCTGTGAGTACCTATTATAATATCAGTTTTACCACTCTCAATAGATTCCGATGTCTCTTTAATCTCGGCAGCCGTTTTGAGCCGACTAATATAGGATACATTGCAGGGAAAATCTTTTAACCTGGCTGTGAATGTTTTATAGTGTTGCAGGGCTAAAATTGTTGTTGGCACAAGAACTGCCACCTGTTTACTGTCGGCCACAGCTTTAAATGCTGCGCGAATTGCCAGCTCGGTCTTACCGAATCCCACATCTCCGCAAACCAGTCTGTCCATCGGAAACTCCATCTCCATATCCTCTTTGATAGCGCTTGTAGCCTTAATCTGGTCCGGAGTGTCCTCATAAATAAAAGATGCCTCCAGCTCGTTTTGCATAAAAGTATCGCCGGAGAAGGCAAAACCTCTTGCGTCTCTTCTTTTTGAGTAGAGCTCTATAAGATCTCTGGCAATATCCTTGACCTTAGATTTTGTTTGTGACTTAAGCTTTTGCCAGGCACCAGTGCCAAGTTTATATATCTTAGGGGGTTGAGAATCCTTGGATTTGTATCTTGCTATCCTGTGAAGGCCGTGTATGGAGACAAAAATAACATCCCCGTCTTTATAGATAAGTTTAACCGCCTCCTGCTGCTTTCCTGCTGTTTGAGTCTTGACTAATCCTCCAAACTGCCCCACCCCGTGATCTATATGGACAATATAGTCCCCTATCTCAAATGAGTTGATCTCGTTTATGGTGAGCCGCTCGCTCTTCTCTACAGTTCTATGAGGTTTAACCCTGTGGTATCGTTCAAAAATCTGATGGTCGGTGTAAAGACATATTTTAGCATTATGATCAATAAACCCCTCGTGAATAGAGATCTTCTCGGCATCGAAATGTGTATGCCCAACCCCCTCAAGAGATGAGAATATACTACTAATCCTTTCGGTTTGGTTAGGATTTTCACTAAGGATTGAGACCTCATATCCCTGTGATATCTTTTGTGAGATATCCTTTGCCAACAACTCAAAGTTCTTGTTGAAAACCGGCTGAGGGGTTGTGTGAAACACTATTCTCTGAATAGATTCAAACTCTCTTGAGACCGGGGCAAAGAGCGCTTTTTTATGGCTCTCCAAAACAGTGCTCAGCTCTTTTGAGCCGAAAATTATCTCTCCCTCCCTTTTGTGCTCCTCTATAAGCTTTATCTGAGCTCTAAAATACTGCTCATCTGTTATCCATAGTGTAGATTTTCCCTGAGCAAAGGAGAAGATACTCTCCTGCTCTATTTGAGGAGTTTCGTAAATATCGGGGAAAATCTCTACACTCTCCCTCTCCTCAAGTGACCGCTGGCTATCGATATCAAAGACTTTAATCTTCTCAACAGTATCTCCAAAGAAGTCCAGCCTCCAGGGTCTGCTGTCTGAGTATGAGAAGAGGTCTATCAAACCACCCCTTAAGGCAAACTGCCCCGGCTCCGATACAAAATCTACCCTTTCAAATGAGTAGGCAAGAAGGGTCTCCCGTACAAAATCGTGTGAGAGGGTATCTCCTCGTGATATCTTTAGAATGCTTGAGTTGAGTGCTTTTTTATTAATCACCAACTCTGTAACAGAGTGGGGATAACCAACCAGAACAATGCTTTTGAACTTTGAGTTGCCCTCGACATACTCTTTGACTGCGTTTATTGCTGCTGTTCTCTGTACCTGATGAGAAGAGTCTTTGTTAACACTCTTGTGAGAAAAATTTTTGGATGGCGGGAAGAAGAAAACTCTCTCTTTGTCAATTAGTTTATATAGATCTCCGCTACAATAGACAGCATCCTCCCTGTTGTTAAGGAGAATTAAATGTATACCTTTAACTGCTGCTGCCGAAATTGCAAACGCTTTTGCCGAAGAGTAGAGACCCTCTATTACAACACACCTCTCTGCTCCTACCTCTGCCCAACTAATAAGCTCTTTAACAGGCTCCTGGCGGATAAATCTATCTTCTGAAATTGTATGACTCATAATTAGGATGCAAAGATAGGTTATTAACCACTTTCTGTTAATAAATATTGATAATTATTTTTTTAAATATTGTGGATTTTATTATATGAATATTGCCTCGGTTTATCCAAATTTTTCTGACCCTTTTTTTCAGCAAGATATCGAACAATTATCAACAGAGAGCCAATGTTAATTACCTGATATAAACTTTATCAACAGCGGTTAATAAGTTTGGTTAATTTTTTACAATTGCTTATTTATAAATTATTTAGACATCACTATATCTGTGGAAAAATTTGTTAATATCTGTTAATAATTATAAAATTCGGTTCATATCTTTAGTTATAAACATATGAACAAACCATAATAAAAAGAAAATAAAGTATTAAAATTTAGAATATATTTGTAAATATTATAACTGTTGAAAACCATGGTTAATTTCGATCCCAGACAAGAGCGGGAGAATAAAGATAGAGATTTTGAAGGACAGATTAGGCCAAGAGATTTTTCTGAATTCTCCGGGCAGGATAAGATTATTGAAAATCTTAAAATCTTTGTTAAGGCAGCTATGATGAGAGGCGAAGCTCTGGACCACGTTCTTTTTCACGGTCCTCCCGGGTTAGGTAAAACAACTCTTGCTCATATAGTTGCAAATGAACTTGGGGTAGACTTAAAGATTACCTCCGGTCCGGT
Organism: Bacteroidales bacterium; assembly: GCA_030695165.1. Lineage (GTDB taxonomy): Bacteria > Bacteroidota > Bacteroidia > Bacteroidales > UBA932 > Bact-08. The sequence continues at coordinate 11,955 of JAUYTH010000309.1, read as the reverse complement.
TCTGGATAAACCGGGAGATCTTGCTGGGTTGTTAACCGGTCTGGAGAAGGGTGATGTTCTTTTTATTGACGAAATCCACCGTCTCTCCCCTGTTGTGGAGGAGTATCTATACTCTGCAATGGAGGACTTTACCATAGACTTGATGATTGATAAGGGTCCGGGAGCCAGGTCTGTTCAAATTTCGTTGAATCCGTTTACTCTGGTTGGAGCCACAACACGAAGCGGTCTTCTAACCTCTCCTCTGAGGGCTCGTTTCGGAATTCAGTCACATCTTGAGTATTACGACGCATCTGTACTTTTAGAGATTATCAAAAGAAGCTCTGCAATTCTCAATATCCCAATAGAAGATAGTGCTGCTATGGAGATATCCAGAAGAAGCAGAGGAACACCCAGGATAGCAAACTCTCTTCTGAGAAGGGTCAGAGATTTTGCACAGGTTAAAGGTACCGGAGTAATCGATTTAGATATAACACTATATGCACTGGACGCACTAAATATTGATAAGAGAGGTTTGGACTCAATGGATAATAAAATCCTCTCTACAATAATCCATAAATTTAAAGGAGGTCCGGTAGGTGTGGCAACAATTGCAACAGCGGTAAGTGAAGATATTGGAACCATAGAGGAGGTTTATGAACCATTTCTCATAAAAGAGGGTTTTATACAGAGAACTCCCCGGGGAAGAGAGGTAACAGAGCTGGCTTATAAACATCTGGGAATTTTAAAAGAGAACATTTCGGGTCCAACAATTTTTTAACATTTTCCAAAAAATATTTAGTTTCCTTAATAAATTGAGAAGTTAAAGCAATATTTAAACATTTTAAAAATGAGAAGATTTTACATTACAATAGCTGCAACAATTTTATCGTTTTTTTTCTATAACCATCTTTTAAGTTGTACATCTGCAATAATAACCGGTAAGATAACCGCAGACGGAAGAGCTATTCTCTGGAAACACAGAGATACCGGCGAAGAGAACAACAGGGTTGAGTACTTCAAAGGTGAGAAATATAACTTTATTGCACTGGTAAACAGTCCGGATAAGGGAGGTATTGTTTGGATAGGAACAAACAATGTAGGCTTTTCAATTATGAATACTGCCTCATATAATCTTAAAGATGATGATGTTAAAGAAATGGACATGGAGGGAGAGTTAATGTATAAAGCTCTTGCAGTTTGTAAAAACCTTTCAGATTTTGAGGAGTTTCTCAATAAACTTCCACGCCCAATGAGGGTAGAAGCGAATTTCGGAGTTATCGATGCAGAGGGTGGTGCTGCGTATTACGAAACAAATAATACCAGATTTGTAAAGGTAGATGCCAATGATCAAAAGAATGCTCCACAGGGCTATCTTATTTATACTAACTTCTCATATACAGGTAGGTTCAATGAGGGTATGGGTTATATAAGAAACCAAACAGCTACGGATATCCTCTCTAAAGCATCTCCTCTACGCTCTATTACTCCTCACTGGATATTCAATAACCTTTCCCGCTCATATTACCACTCTCTTTTGGGAATAGATTTGCTTAAACCGGAGGACTCTCCTGAAAGAAACGGGGGTTGGTTTATAGATCAGGATTTTATTCCGAGAAAATCTACAACTGCATCTGTAGCAATTCAAGGTGTTAAACCAGGAGAGAATCCGGAGATGACAACAATGTGGACAATTCTTGGTTATCCTGCAGCTGGTATTGCTATACCTCTCTGGGTAAAAGCAGAGGTGAGACAACCTGCGGTAGTTGTGAAGTCAAACAGTAGCGAAAATGCATTTGCGTGCGACAAGGCAGTTGCTCTAAAGCATAAAACATTCTCAATAAAGAGAGGTAACGGGTCTAAGTATATGAACTTCAGTCTTATTTATAACAGCAGTCGTACCGGTTATATGCAGGAGCTCTCTAGCACAGAGACCTATATTGAATCACTTTTCCGTGAGCCTGTAGAGCGTTGGAGAAGAGAGGGGATAAACCAAAAAGAGCTTCAGGAGCTTTATGCAGATGTAGACGATGCCGTCACAGGTGCCTATCTCTCTCTTTCGACAAAGCGCTAGTTACGGATTACTCCTCAATTCTAAGATCCTGTAGCGAAAGTATATGGCCGTCATTTGTATCGCTGGCTACCACTCTTATCGCTTTTATAGCCTTTTGAGGATATATCACCACCGTACCCCGGACAAAATCGCCTCCTCTTATGTAATTAGTTCCGTCGTAACTGTATTCGGCGTATCCCTCTGTAATACCATAAAAGGAGATGTTGGGAATTCCTGTCTCAATGGTAACTCTTTTAGCTTTAACCGGCTCTTCAAATAGATATGTAAGGTAATCTCCGGCAATAATTTTATGTTCACTTCGGAAATATGTCTCAAATTTATAATCAACCAGGTTTTTTACCGGGAACTTTGGATTCTCTGCCATAGATGTAATAATGGTGGTCACTGGTTTCAGATATTGATATTCTGCATTTTCCGGTTTAACAACCAGGCTTACAAGCTCATCTCTGTAGAATGTTGCAAACCTAAAATTATGTGCTTTATCGGTAATAATCTCTCCTCTATAAACAGGTGAGTGTATTGTTGGGTTAGTTTCATCTGTAGTGTATCTTACAACAGCCCAAGGATATGGAAGCTGGGCCTTTACAACTCCCTGTTCATATTTAACTACCGGAGGGGGAACCCTAAAGGCTATCCCCATCTGGAACATTCTCTCAAAATGAGAAGAGACCATTCTGCTATAGAACTCATCCCACTCCTTAAGCTCCGGTTTTGTCCAACCAACCTCTGCTGTTGCAGCAAGGCGAGGATATGTCTGATAATCTATAAACCTTACAGGCCAGCCCAGAAGTTCTGTCCAGAGAGCACCCTGAACCCCAACGATGAGGTTAGCCTGCTCATTGCTTAGCTTTGCTGTTCCTATAGGGTCAAGAGAGTAGCTCTTTTCCAGAGTTACTATCCCTGCCCAGTTGTGACCCCTCTCCTCTTTTGATTGTTTCATATCAAAGTAGCAGTACTCTCCGGGCATCATTATGGTTGGCTGTCCTTTAGTAACAGACTCTATACCTTTGGCTACGCTTCTCCAGGCATAGACACGGCTGTTTGGGTTAAGTTTACCCCCCTCCAGAATCTCATCCCATCCGGACATATCCCTACCCTGCTTCTCTAAAATTGCCTCCATTCTGCGAACAAAGTAGTTAAGAAGCTCGTCGTGCTCCTTCATCCCCTCTTTTTTCATTAGCTCTTGACAATGAGGGCAGTTATCCCAGGAGGTGTAGTTGACCTCATCTCCGCCAATATGGAAATTCTTGGAAGGAAAGAGCTTAACCATCTCTTTTATGATGTTCTCAAGCATATGGAAGTTGTCCTCTTTTCCTACACACCACACATTCTGCCCTACCCCCTGTACGCTCAGCCCGGTATCATTTCCATCACAGGCAACATTCGGGTAGGATGCGGTAACTGCTTTGCTGTGACCTGGAAGATCTATCTCCGGTATAACCTCAATGTGTCTCTTTGCAGCGTAAGCAACAATATCTTTTATCTGCTCCTGTGTGTAAAATCCACCGTATCTGGTTTTACCCGAACCGAATGCTGCAGATAGAACCTCTCCCGGACCTCTCCACGCACCTTTGCTTGTAAGCAGGGGGTATTTTTTTATCTCAACTCTCCAGCCGTTATCGTCGGTGAGGTGCCAGTGAAATTTGTTAATCTTATGGTAAGCCATCCAGTCGATATATTTTTTTACAGTGGCTGCGTCAAAGAATGTGCGTGAAACATCCAGCATCATCCCTCTGTAACCGAATCTTGGGCTATCCTCTATTCTAACAGCAGCAACGCTCCAATCTTCGTGACCGGAGGGCCTTCCGGAGTAGACAACAGCAGGCATAAGCTGGAGCAGTGATTGAATTCCGTAGAAAATACCGGCTCCGTCTGCTGCTTTGATTGTAATTCCCTTGGCAGATATATCCAGAATATACCCCTCCTTCGGTAATCCGTTCTCTTTGCCGGCATCTACACCATATTGTTCAGATAGATCCAGAACAATATAATTATCTGCAGGTGTCTGTTTTACAACATTAAAATTAAAACCTGTTGCAGGCACAAGAAGAGCTTTAAGATACTCTAAGTTAGAGGCGCTCTTTTCATTTGAGAAGAGAGTTGTATTGTTGTCAAATTTAAACCTACCCTCCCCTGCCTCTACCTTGTTTGGTTTTGGGATTACCGAAACCTGAGCAGTAATAGAGAGTGCAAAAATTAATGCAAATATTAGACTGAATACTCTTTTCATAGCCGTCACTATTATATAAATTAGTTATAATGTTTGTTTCAAAAATAGATTATCTTCTATTATGGCAAAGATAATAAAAAAGCAAAAGGACCCCTGTAGTTTGGAATCTGACTTAAAATAGGTAATTTTGACCACTCAAAAAATGTTAAAAAATGTCCGAAAAACTTAATTCTAAGATTACTGAGGGCCCTCTGTCCGAGAAGTGGACCAGGCATAAGAGTCAGATTCGAGTGGTTAGCCCGGCTAATAAAAGAAAACTTGATATTATTGTGGTAGGAACAGGTTTAGGAGGGGCTTCGGCTGCTGCTGCTCTGGGTGAATTGGGCTACAATGTAAAGGTTTTTTGTATAAGCGACTCACCAAGAAGGGCTCACTCAATAGCTGCTCAGGGAGGGATAAATGCTGCTAAAAATTACCCAAATGATAACGACTCTGTCCATCGTCTTTTCTACGACACAATAAAAGGGGGTGACTACAGAAGCCGGGAGGGAAATGTCTATCGTCTTGCAGAGGTGAGTAATCTTATTATAGACCAGTGTGTTGCTCAGGGGGTGCCATTTGCAAGGGAGTATGGAGGGTTGCTAGATAATCGCTCTTTTGGAGGCTCACAGGTTAGCAGGACATTTTATGCCAGAGGTCAGACCGGCCAACAGCTTCTTTTGGGTGCTTACGGGGCATTAAACCGTCAGATAAACCTGGGAAGCGTACAATCTTACACCAGAAGGGAGATGCTTGATGTTGTACTAATCGATGGTGAAGCCAGGGGAATTATTGTAAGAAATCTTGTTACCGGAGATATTGAGCGTTACGGTGCGCACGCAGTTGTCATTGCTACAGGTGGTTATGGGAATGTCTTTTTCCTCTCTACTAATGCAATGAATAGCAACGCCTCATCTATCTGGCAGTGTTATAAAAAGGGAGCCTTCTTTGGTAATCCCTCGTTTGCACAGATTCACCCAACCTGTATTCCTGTTCACGGAGAGCAGCAGTCGAAACTGACCCTTATGAGCGAATCGCTGCGAAACGATGGCAGAATTTGGGTTCCAAAGAGAAAAGAGGATGTTGAGAAGCTGAGAGAGAAAAAAATATTAGCATCACAGATAGCAGAGCAAGACAGAGATTACTATCTGGAGCGCAGATACCCTGCTTTCGGCAATCTGGTTCCAAGGGATGTAGCATCCAGAGCGGCAAAAGAGAGATGTGATGCAGGATACGGTGTAAATGAGACCGGGCTGGCTGTCTTTCTGGATTTCCAAACTTCAATTGAGAGGTTGGGCAAAAAGGTAATAGAGGAGAGATACGGAAACCTCTTCCAGATGTATGAGAAGATAACAGATGTCAACCCGTATCAGGAGCCGATGATGATCTATCCGGCCATTCACTACACAATGGGAGGTCTGTGGGTAGACTACAATCTGCAAACAACAATACCGGGTCTTTATGCGATAGGGGAGGCTAACTTTAGCGATCACGGAGGTAACAGACTTGGTGCATCTGCACTGATGCAGGGTCTTGCAGATGGATATTTTATACTTCCTTATACAATAGGGGACTCTCTTGCAGGAAAGATTCAGGCACCGAAAACAGATATAAACCACCCGGCTTTTGATGAGGCAGAGAGGGGTATTAAGGAAAAAATTGAGAGGCTTTTATCAATAAAAGGAAAAGAGAGTGTAGATTTTTTCCATAAAAAACTTGGTCACATAATGTGGGACTATGTTGGAATGGCTCGTAACGAAAAGGGGTTGGAAAAAGCAATCACAGAGATAAAGGCTCTCAAGGATGAGTTTTGGAAAAATCTCTATATCTCTGGAGAGAACCGGGAGTTAAATCAGGAGCTAGAGAAGGCCACAAGGGTAGCAGATTTTCTGGAGCTTGGAGAGCTAATGGCTATGGATGCACTTATGAGAAAAGAGTCCTGCGGAGGTCACTTCCGTGAAGAGATGCAGACGGAGGAGGGTGAAACCAAAAGGGATGACCAGAACTTTATGTATGTGGGATGCTGGGAGTATGCGGGTAAAGAGGCTGGCAATATTGTTCATAAAGAGCCTCTTAAATATGAGTTTGTGAAGATAGCCACAAGAAATTACAAAGATTAATTATTGATAAGATATGGACTTTACACTAAAAGTTTGGCGTCAGAAAAGCGCAAAGGAGAAGGGCTCTTTCCATACATATCAGATAAAAGATATCTCACCGGATACCTCTTTTCTGGAGATGTTGGATATTCTAAACGATCAGTTAACCCGTAAAGGTATCGATAGCGTTGCTGTAGAGAAGGGGTGTAAAAGTGATGGGCCGGTAACTTTTGACCACGATTGCAGGGAGGGAATTTGCGGAATGTGTTCACTATACATTAATGGTAGGGCTCACGGTCCTGACAATGAGATTACAACCTGCCAGCTTCATATGCGTAAATTCAAAGACGGTCAAACAATTACCATTGAACCTTGGCGCTCTGCCGGGATGCCTGTAATAAAAGATCTGATAGTGGACAGGAATGCCCTGGATAAAATTCTTCAGGCAGGAGGATATGTATCGGTAAATACCGGCGGAGTTCCCGATGCCAATACAATACCAATTCCAAGAGATTATGCAGAGGATAGTATGGACGCTGCCGCCTGTGTAGGCTGCGGTGCCTGTATTGCCACCTGCAAAAACGGATCTGCAATGCTCTTTGTTTCGGCAAGGGTCAGCTCTTTAGCTCTGCTTCCACAGGGTAGGGTAGAGGCTGCAAGAAGGGTAAAGGCAATGGTTGCTAAGATGGATGAGCTTGGCTTTGGTGCCTGCACAAATACAAGAGCGTGCGAAATGGAGTGCCCCAAAAGTATCTCGGTATCACATATTGCACGTATGAACAGAGAGTTTCTACTCGCAAAAATCAAGGACTAACCAATTTTTTTTGGATTAGTTTATCTTCTTGTAGGAGCCAACTCCGTGAAAAGTCTCAATAAGTCGATCATAGGTAGATGGCAAATCATCTTCGTCAGTAAGAAGGGTGTAGAGAATCATCATCAGATAATCTCTGTCATAATATAGCTCAAGCCTCAAATTATCTGAAGCTCCGCCGATTCCTGCAGGAAAGAGTGGGTTAGTAATTGAAAAGTAGGCATTTTCCTGGACATATGTTCCGTGTATTGGAAGAGGAACATCGTTGTAGTTGAACTCTGTGAGATTAGGTACCCTAAAGACAATGCTTTGAGGCTTCATAAGCTCCCGCTTAATTTTATTAATATTGGCAGCAAGAAACTTTACAGTCTCAGGAAACTCATTTGCAACTACAGGACTATAAACAATTCTCACTATAACAGCAGCTGTATCAAGCTCCCAGGTACCTGTAAGTACAATCGGTTGCAACTCTTTGTTACAGCTTGATATAGAGATTGCAAGCATCAGGACAGATAAGAGAGAGATAACTTTGTTAATTTTCATTATAAAATTTTTTAAAGGATTACAAAACTGATAGTCTTGTTTAGGTGAGACAAAAGTATAAAAATTACCTTTAAATCTATTAGATTTGTACAAAATATAGCACAATGGAATATTTCTCAACGATTAACGGTTTACCCATCCATATTTCTGACACTAAGGAGGGTGAGAGCAGCATTGTTCTGCTTCACGGATATCTGGAGACACTCTATATATGGGAGAACCTTACATCTCTACTGTCCAAGAAGATGAGGGTTATCTCTATCGACATCCCGGGCCACGGCCTTTCGGGTTCCAGGGAGGTTAACACTATGGAATTTTGTGCAGATGTTGTCAATAGCCTTCTGGAGAACCTCAAAATTGAAAAGGCCTCTATTCTTGGACACTCTATGGGTGGATACGTTGCACTCGAGGCGGTAAAAAAATATCCTCAGAGATTTAGTTCTCTTATTATGATGCACTCATCTCCATTTGCAGACTCTCCGGAAAAAATTGACGAGAGAAAAAGAGAGATTCTGCTAATAAGACAGAACAAACTTCTAAACATAGCTAAACTCTCTGTGCCAAAAATGTTTGCAAAACAGAATGTCAGTAAAAAGGAGGAGAAGATCTTTGAGATTATAGAAGTTGCAGAGATTCACGACCCGGAAGGAGTCGTCGCTGTTGTTGAGGGAATGATGCAGAGGGTAGATAACACAGAGTTCCTTAAAACGACACAAACGCCCGTTCTCTATATCTTTGGCAAATATGACAACTACATACCTCAGGAGGCAGCATTGGCCTTCCTGGAGGGCCTTAAAGAGCCCCACTATCTGATGCTGGAGAACTCCGGCCACATAGGCTTTGAGGAGGAGACTCAGTTGTGCCTTGATAAGATAGTTGATTTTTTATTGCCCGGTAATCAATAGTTTTTTTGCGATAGCCACACAGAAAGAGAAATTTTGTAAATACCTTAATTAATATGAAATACAGCTTTTTAACCTACATCTATCTCTCGCTTTTTGTCACAATCCTCCCGGGGATTAACCCACTCTCTGCACAGTACAGAATGAGAGATTACGGTGTTGAAACGGGTATTTTTAAACCGGGAAAGAATAACGCGATTACAGATGTGGCTGGTATAAAAGTTGGCCATAAAACCATTATTAGAGGGGAGGATATAAGAACAGGCGTAACTGCAATTATACCTCACGATGGCAATCTGTTTAAACTTAAGACTCCTGCTGCAATCTATGTGGGGAATGGTTTTGGGAAGCTTGCCGGGTACACTCAGGTTAAAGAGCTAGGCAACATAGAGACTCCAATAATTCTAACAAATACATTAAGCGTTGCGGCTGCTCTGGATGCGTTGATAACCTATACTTTGGCTCAGGAGGGCTCTTCGGGTATTGGGTCGGTAAATGGGGTAGTGGGGGAGACTAACGATGGAGGGCTTAACAACATAAGAGCGAGAGCTGTTAAACAGGAGGATGTTCTGGAGGCTATTGCAACTGCAACCTCAGGTCCTGTACAGGAGGGGGGAGTTGGCGCAGGTACAGGTACAATCTGTTTTGGCTTTAAAGGAGGAATAGGAACCTCGTCAAGAGTTCTTCCCGAATCTCTTGGAGGTTATACCGTTGGAGTGTTAGTACAGACAAATTTTGGCGGAGTTCTCGAGATAGCAGGTGTTCAGGTTGGGAGAATGCTTGGCAAGTTTGACTTTAAGAGAGATGTAGATAAATATGCAGACGGCTCTTGTATGATTGTTGTTGTAACCGACGCACCAGTTACGTCTCGCAACCTTGAGAGGGTAGCTAAAAGAGCTATGATGGGTTTGGCAAAAACCGGAGGAATTGCATCAAACGGAAGTGGAGACTATGTGATAGCAATCTCAGTTGCAAAAGAGAATCTTATAGATGAGACTACCAAGGTTTATAACCCTGTAGAGATTCATAACCACTCAATCTCTTCACTCTTTTTGGCAACCATTGAGGCCACAGAAGAGGCAATCATAAATTCACTTTTTGCTGCAAAAACGACCAAAGGCTTTAATGGCAGGGTAGTAGAGGAGCTCCCCAAAGAGCAGGTGGTAAAAGCAATTCTAAAGAGCAGGGAGTAGTATTACCAAAGAAAATTGTTGAAAGGGTATCTCCCCGAGTGAATCTCTGCTACCATTTTATAAAGGTCGTTCCTTAATTTATCCAGGTTTCTCTTCTCTTTTGCAGATATAAATATGCAAGGTGCGTGCTCTTTGTTCATCCAGCTGCTTTTAAGCTCCTCCAAACTTATGTTTTCTGCGCTTTTTTGCTTAAAATCAAACTCATCCAAAGGAACAAAATTATAGGCATCTATTTTATTGAAGACCAAAAACACAGGTTTATCTTTTGCCCCTATCTCCAGCAGAGTCTCCTCAACAACTTTTATCTGCTCCTCAAAGTTTGGGTGGGATATATCTACAACGTGCATTAGGATATCGGACTCCCTAACTTCGTCAAGAGTGCTTTTAAATGACTCAACCAGTTGGTGAGGAAGCTTACGTATAAACCCTACTGTATCACTCAAAAGGAAGGGCACATTTTCAATAACAACCTTTCTGACTGTGGTATCCAGAGTGGCAAATAGTTTATCCTCCGCAAAGACCTCACTTTTGGCAAGCAGATTCATAAGGGTGCTCTTTCCAACATTTGTATATCCAACCAGCGAGATTCTAACCATATTACCACGGTTACCCCTCTGCGAAGACATCTGTTTGTCAATCTTCTTTAGTTGCTCTTTGAGCCGGCTTATTTTATCAAGTATTATCCGGCGGTCTGTCTCTATCTGGCTCTCTCCCGGACCCCTCATCCCTATACCACCTCTCTGCCTCTCCAAGTGAGTCCACATTCTGGTAAGTCGTGGCAGTAAATATTGATATTGAGCAAGTTCTACTTGTGTTTTTGCATATGCACTCTTTGCCCTATGTGCAAAAATATCCAAAATCAGATTTGTTCTGTCAAGGATTCTGCACTCAAGTTCACGTTCAAGGTTTCGAAGCTGTGATGGGGTAAGCTCATCGTCAAAAATCACAAGTTTAATCTCGTTCTCATTGATAAAGCTTTTGATCTCTGCGAGTTTACCGCTCCCAATATATGTCTTTGGATTAGGTTTATCTAAATTTTGGGTGAAAATCTTTTGAGATGCTGCGCCTGCAGTCTCAGCAAGAAATTCAAGTTCATTTAGATACTCTTTAGTCTTTTGACTATCGTCATTAGGCAAGGAGACTCCAACAAGTACTGTTTTTTCCATCTGTTTTATACAAAAAAGACTGCTTCTTTCGAGGCAGCCTTTATAAATTACGTTTTAAAGATCATTATCTAAGCTGGAATATAACAGGGAACACATAAACAACCCTAACAGGTTTGTTTCTCTGTCTTCCCGGAGTCCAGGGTGGAGATGAAGATACAACACGTACAGCCTCTTTGTCCAGTGATGGGTCTACACCCCTAACCACTTTTACATCAGAAACTCTTCCATCTGTATTAACACGGAACTGGAGAATTACACGTCCCTGAACGCTATTTTCTTTAGCGATTTCAGGATATACAAGTCTCTCTGCTACCCATCTGGTGAATGAGTTTTCGTCACCGCCCTGAAATTTTGGTTTGTCTTCTACCATCATAAATGGCAGCTCCTCCTCTTCAATTTCCTCTTCTTTCTTACCCTGAACATACTCTTTGATCTCAACGCCAAGATTTTTATCATCTTCTGTATTGATCATAAGGTCTGTAGTGATTTTCATATCGTCATCCACGATGATAATTTCGTCAGAAACAACAGGAATTTTAGGCATATCCGGTGGAGGTGGCGGAGTTTCGTTGGTAATAGGAATCATTTCATCTTCAATCATAGCAGCATTAGAATCTCCAAGCTCTGATAGACTTTTCTCATAGGTTTTATATTCAAAACCAGCCAGAACTAATAACAGTGCCAGAATTAGTCCAACCTCTCTTAACAACATTTTTTTGTTTTCGAGATCTGCCTTAGGTGTTTTTTTTACTTCCATAACTAAGTGAATGTTCAGATTTAAATTTGGATTGTAAATTTACAAACAAATAATTATTTAACAAAAGATATTGTTGATAAACTTTTGTAAAATAAGGTTAAATTACTCAAAAAGAACGAGATAGATTTATTTTAAAATTGTTAAAAACTTGTGGAGCATATCGGAATCGAACCGATGACCTCTTGCATGCCATGCAAGCGCTCTAGCCAACTGAGCTAATACCCC
>JAUYTH010000305.1 GCA_030695165.1 Bacteroidales bacterium | reverse complement strand
AGATATTCACAAATAACCAGAGGTGGAGATCTTGATATGGTATTCAAAGGGGTTGACGCATCCATACAGGCCGGACTTTACCCTATTAAGATTAACTGTGTTGTGGAGAGAGACTCCTGTGAACCGGATGCACAAACTGTTTCTCAATATGCAAAGTCCAAAGGTTGTGAAGTGCGCTTTATTCCTAAGATGGATCTGGAGAAGGGGAGCTTTGGCGTAGTTGAAGGTGGAATCGGAGGAGAGTGTTCAAAGTGCAACAGATTGAGATTAACTCCAACCGGAATGTTAAGACCTTGTCTTTTCAGTGACATTGAGTTAGATATTCGTAATCTTGGTGCACAAAAGGCAATTGAGGCAGCCCTTGCAATAAAACCCATTAAGGGTGGCCACAACTACTCTGGGAGTTTTTATAACATTGGAGGATGAAAAGTTAAAATTATGGAGAGATCAGACAAAAGCAATTTCACACATCTTGACAATCAAGGAGAGGTTAAGATGGTAGATGTGGGAGAGAAACCTCTTTCGCATAGAAAAGCAGTCGCAAAAGGGAGAATATCTCTAACGCCATCTACAATAGAGCAAATAAAAGAGGATAAAATAAAGAAGGGGTCAGTTTTAACGGTTGCAAAAATTGCCGGAATTATGGCTGCAAAACGTGCATCTGAGACTATCCCGCTTTGCCATCCTCTCAATTTGAATGTTGCAGATGTAGAGCTTATTTTTCTGCCCGACGGGCTTGAGGCAACCGGCTATGTCTCCTGCAACGGAAATACCGGAGTAGAGATGGAGGCACTCTGTGCAGTAAGTGCATCTCTGCTAACAATATATGATATGTGCAAAGCTGTTGACAAATCAATGGTTATAAGCGATATAAGGCTGATATCTAAAGAGAAACAGATTTTAATCAAAAGTGAGGGTTAATGGAGAGATCATTAAACATAGTATCGGTAAACATCTCTAAAGAGAAGGGTACAATAAAAACACCCTGCGAAAAAATTGAGTTGACCTTAAACGGAATAGAGTCCGATGCACACTCAGGAGATTGGCACAGACAGGTGAGCCTTCTCTCAACAGAAAGTATAGAGAGCTTTAGTCTAATAAGTGGCAGAGAGTACCTTCCCGGAGAGTTTGCAGAGAATATTACCCTCAGTGGGATGAAGTTGAATGAGTGTCGCCCCGGAGATATCATTGAAGGGGGGACAGTTGTAATGCTGGTTACACAAATCGGCAAAAAATGTCACGGTGGAGGTTGTGCCGTTTTTAGAGAGTCCGGAGCCTGCGTTATGCCAAAGGATGGAATATTTGCCAAAGTTCTCTCTCCCGGCGAACTGAAAAAAGGTGACACTCTAACTTATAAACCAAAACTTTTCCGTATCGGGGTAATTACTCTGAGCACAAGAGCCTCACAGGGGGTCTATCCGGATAGAAGCGGACCCAAGATTATATCTCTTCTTGAGGAGTACTCAAAAGAGAGTAACCGGGAGATCGAGACAGATTACCGGCTGATTCCGGATGACAGAGAGTTACTGACCAAATTAATAGAAGAGTTTACCCAAAACTCCTATGATTTTATATTTACAACGGGAGGTACGGGAGTAGGTCCGTCAGATTTTACGCCGGATATTATCAAACCTATGCTGGATATTGAGATTCCCGGAATAATGGAGCACATTAGAGTTAAATACGGAGCAACGATGCCCGCTGCTCTGCTAAGCAGAGGTATAGCGGGAGTTAAAGGCTCTACCGCTATTTTCACTCTTCCCGGCAGTCTGAATGCCGTAAATGAGTATATGTTGGAGATTACCCCACTTATGGAGCACCTCTTCTTTATGAGAACAGGGCTGGATACACACTAATGTTGCACCAGCCCCGAACAATAATCTAAAAGAGTACTACTCTGCAGAGATAAAAGTCTTCTCAATAAATCTTGTTAAGTATGTAGTATGAGCAGCAGTTGCAAAGTCACTGCTCTTGGTCTTTTTAAGCTTTTTATAAAGTTCGTTAAGTTGAGTATAAGCAATTGCAGTACACTCTGTCATATCCTTAGGGTTTGAAGATGGTTTTACAACAGCACCCATTCTAGCTACTGTAGCCGCTCCGGTAAAAAGATCACAAAGAGTGGTTACATAGACCTTTTGAAGAACCCTTTTATAGATATCCACTTCACGAGAAGTGCCAAGATTAAACATAATCGTCTTGTTTAGAGAATTAAACAACTCCTCAACACTATAGGCAGATTTACCCAGTGCACTCTCGGCTGCAACCAGATTCATAATAACCCGTCTGCTAACTAGTGAGCTTAACGCTGCAGAGTATGCTCGCTCCAAAAAGAGTTCATTACGGCTTGGGAATTTACTCATATACTCCGTTGGAATAAGCCACACAGGTGTGTTTGTAAAGAGATTCCTATTGAGAAAATCCATAGCCTCAATCTGCTTCTCTCTCTCAACATAAATGTAAACATCTCCCTCCATCTCTACAGTCTTAGACTCTTGGTAGATACCTCCTACCCACTTTGCAACGTGCCCTATATATCTGCGGAATTGGTTGTTGACTTCTGTATGCATTGTCCTTAGATTATCATACTCTTCGTTTGGCATCTTGCTCCACTCTCCGAGATTGGCCATTACAACCTTCAGATTTTTAATTCCCAGCTCGTTAGCTTTCATATGATTATCACCCAGATCTTCTGCCTGTAGCCTTGGGTCATTTGAACTGCTCTCGGTTCCAAACCAATATCTTCGATCCTTTGTCTTTTCAATTATCCACAAGTTAATTTTTGTTAGCTCATTAACAGGGTCATTAATCTGTGGGAATCTGCGATACCCCCACTCAATAGCCCAATCATCGTAATGGCTCAATCTTGGGAATAGAAGCTCTCTTGGGATATTGTCTTCGGGTTGTGCCACGAAGTTAAACCTTGAGTAATCCATTATAGATGTTGTGTGTCCGTTCTCCTTAAGGAAGTCTTTGTCCCTTAGTTGTTCAACAGTGTAAAATGCAGTCCCTCCAAAGTTGTGTCTCAAACCCAGGGTATGACCTACCTCGTGAGAAGAGACAAAACGGATAAGCTGACCCATCAGCTCTGTGTCGAAAAGCATCTTTCTTGCAGCAGGATCAACAGGGGAGCACTGCACCATATACCAGTTTCTCAGTAGTGACATTACATTATGGTACCAGTTAATATGGCTCTCAATAATCTCTCCCGATCTTGGGTCGTTAACATTAGGGCCGCTTGCATTAGGAATATCGGATGGTTTGTATACTATTGCAGAGAAACGAGCATCCTCGAGAGACCACTCAGGATTCTGTTGGGCAGTTGGTGCCTCGAGACCATAGATTGCATTTTTAAAGCCGGCCTTTTCAAAAACTTTTTGCCAGTCATTTACCCCTTGAATAAGGTATGGAATCCAATCCTTTGGTGTTGCAGGGTCAATATAGAATACAATTGGTTTTGCCGGTTCAACCAGCTCTCCCCTCATGTATTTTTCAATATCTTCTGGTTTTGGCTCAAGTCTCCAGCGGGTAATCATTCTGATATCCTTTACACCCTGTGGATTCTGGTCATAATCGGTATAACCTGTTGTGAAATATCCCACTCTTGAGTCTGCATATCGAGGCACCATTGGAACCTTTGGCAGCAGTACAAATGAGTTATTGAGTTCATAGGTTGCTGTTGCACTACCGTCTGCAAGCATATAGGTCTTAACAGTTTTTACCTCTGTATTTATCGGATAGGTTGTAATCGCGCTTATATAGCTGCTCTCTTTGATTGGAGCGCCAAGTTTAAATGAGGTTTTAGTAGATTTGCGAAAGAAGAGAGTTTCGGAATCTGTGTTAAAAAGATCTGTTACATCAATAATGTTATCTCTCTTGTCTGCAGATTGAGCCTTGATTTCGAAGGTTGCAGATATTCCTGCAAGATTTGATCTCTGAAGAGCTGTAAACATTGCCTGGGTGCTATCTTTAGAGCGCTCTCTGTTTAATATCTTCCTGAGGAAAATTTTATTATTCGGCCCCATCTCAAACCTGAACATTGCAGTGTTAAGGTGATCTCCGGCATATCCGTCAAAATCTGACCTGATTCCTGCGGCTGCCTTAGAGATTCGGGTAACCATAATTATATCCCTGCCAAGAAGGGTGTCATTGATGTTTATAAAAAACCTTCCATCCTGATTGTAGACAGTTGTAAGACCAACCATAGGCTTTGTACCCGGTTTGATAAATTTTTCAATTGTGAGAGGCCCTTTTTCCGGTGCCTTCTTAACACTGTCCGAGGCAGTTGTCTGCTCCTGTTTCTGTGCAGGGGGAGCCACCCTAGATCCTCTCTGCTGTGCATCTGTGATGTTAATAAACACCATAAAAGCGACCGAAAGAGCTATCATTTGTTTTGACTTTAGCATAAATCTATAATTTTTTAATTAACGGAGACGAAGGTAGGAAATTTATTGAAACCAGAGATGTGAAAATGTTTATCTTTGTTTTAATGAGAAGTTATAGTCTATATAGTAATACCCGCATAGTTTTTATGTTTATGGGCGGGGTTATACTGCTATTTTTGGTTGCACCTCTGGTGGGTATGTTTATCTCCGTAAAATCGCCGGAACTCTTCTCTACTCTTACAGACAACGTTGTTAGCTCAAGTATACTCCGGACACTGCTCATCTCTGCACTGGCAACTGTTGCTGCCTCTCTCTTTGCTATTCCTCTGGCATATCTGCTTGCAAGGAGAACATTCCCTTTAAAGGGGTTTGTGGAGGCCATCATTGACCTGCCAATTGTGATACCTCACTCTGCCGCCGGAATCGCCCTTTTGGGATTTATCTCCAGAGACTCTCTTCTTGGATCAGTTGCAGATTCATTCGGGATAACGCTTGTTGGATCTCCATTGGCTATTGGACTTGCAATGGCTTTTGTAAGTGTTCCTTTTCTCATTACCTCTGCCAGGGATGGTTTTGCTGCAGTCCCTATCAGGTTGGAACAGGCAGCAGAGACTCTTGGAGCGGGACCATTTACCGTTTTTCGCGAGATTAGCCTGCCTCTGGCAAAGAGATCTGTAATCTCCGGACTGGTGCTGATGTTTGCCAGGGGGATGAGTGAGTTTGGAGCAGTGGTTATTGTTGCTTACCACCCAATGACAACCCCTGTGTTGATTTTTGACCGCTTTAACTCCTTCGGACTGGATTATGCAAGGCCGGTGGCGGCTATATTTATAGTAATCACACTAATTATTTTTATTATTCTAAGAATTTATCAAAAGAGATAGCTCTGTATCTGCAATAATGTGAAATATGCTTGAAATCAAAAACCTCATATACTCAGTAGGTAACTTTACTCTCGGGCCGCTTAGCCTCACACTTGCAAAGGGAGAGTATCTCGCGCTTTTCGGCCCCTCAGGGTCGGGTAAGTCTCTTTTTCTAGAGCTGATTTCAGGAATTCGGACTCCACAGGCGGGTACTATTTTTTTTGATGGTGCAGATATAACCTCTACTCCGCCCCAAAATCGTCCGGTTGCAATGCTTTTCCAGGACTTTGCTCTCTTCCCCCATATGTCTGTTTTCGATAACATAACCTTTCCACTTAAGATGAGAGGCTATAAAGCAGATCAAAAGAGAAGACGGGCAGATGAGCTGGGTGGATATCTATCAATAGAGCATCTGATGCAAAGATCTGTAGAAGGTCTCTCCGGAGGCGAAAAACAGAGAGTTGCCCTGGCTAGGGCGATTGCCTGCGACCCCGCTATACTACTTCTTGACGAGCCCCTATCTGCTCTGGATCAGGAGCTGCGTGAGGATGCCATCGAGTTATTAAGGCTGGTAAAGAGCAGCTCCCGTGCAATTATCCACGTAACTCACAATAGAGATGAGATCCAAGAGCTTGCTACCCGAACACAATATTTCAAATCTTAAACATATCTCCAAATGGAAACAAACAAGATTATCCTCAGAGTTTTAATGGTGCTCTTTTTTGCAATAGCTCCTTTGTCTGCTGCCGGGCAGAGCTCTTCAGAGATAGATGAACTTTGCCGAACTGTTTTTAAAGAGTGGAACTTGCCGGGAATGTCCATTGTAGTTGTTAAAGATGGAAAGGTGGTATTTATGGAGGGTTATGGTAAGAGCACATATAAACCGGGCGGAGAGGATATAACTCCGGATACCCAATTTGTAATCGCCTCAACCTCCAAGGCATTTACATCTGCCCTACTGGCAACCGTTATGGATAAATACCCTGTAAAATGGAGTGATACAGTAGTAAACCACCTCCCCGATTTTCGCCTTTACGACCCGTGGGTAACATCCAACTTCCTGGTAAGAGACATTATGGTTCACAAAACCGGATTCAACGCCTATGCAGCAGACGATTTACCTCACTTTGGATACAACAGGGATGAGGTTTACTCCCTGTTACGTCATCTTGAACCATCTTACAGTTTCCGCACAACCTATGCATACAATAATGTCCTCTATACTGTAAGTGCAAAAATTATTGAGAAGTATACCGGTATGAGCTGGGATGATGCAATTGTTAAGAACATCTTTACCCCTTTACAGATGAATTCGAGCACAACCGGCAACAGAGCATATTTTACTTCACCAACTCTTGCAAAAGGGCATAGGCACTATAAGGATGGAGATTCAATCAAATTTGCTCTGAGAGAGGATACCCAAAACGGATACAGATGGTTATCTGCTATAGCCCCCGCAGGATTTGTTATCTCAACAGCCAGAGATATGGGAAACTGGCTAAAGATGCATCTTGATGGCGGGGTATTTAATGGAACAAGAGTTATCTCAAAGGAGAACCACGCCTATCTCTTCACACCTCAAACTATCAGCGGCTGGGACTCAACAACGGTAAACAACTATGCTCAGGGTTGGACCATAGAGCAGAGTAGTACGGGAAGATTGATCCGTCACACAGGTCTGGCATATGGCTATACAGCTCTGGTTGGTCTGGTTCCCGAGCTTAAAATGGGCTTTGCGATTTTGACAAATGCCGGGAATACCACAAATCCACATCTTGCAATTGCAAGGGAGCTTATTGAGATCTTTCGTGGAGAAGATAAAAAGAATTGGCGCGAACACTATCTCTCACAGTTTATGAAAACATCTTCAAGAGGGTCGGCAAGAGAGGCTAAAGACTCTGTTGCACCTAAAAGGGGCGAACTATATACAGGCAGCTACTTTAAAGAGAGTTTTGGAGATGTTATTATATCTGCAAAAGAGGGGAAGCTCTTTTTTGCCCTCAAAGATGCAACCGGCGAACTAAGACATAAAAACGGTGATACTTTCAATGTAAATATTGCCGGAGCAGGGAATATTGAGGTTGAATTCTTCCCGGGAATTAATACACCAATAGAATCACTCACCTTTAAGATAGGTGACCCTATAGGGAAATTTTATAAACGGGAGAGTTTAAGATAGCAGAGATCTACACTTAAGGGTTCATCAGATCTGTATTCCGGTAACTTAAAATCTCATAGATGTGCTCTATAGCGTGTGCTGCAGGGCCGGACGGGTCCAGGAACTTAGCCCTGTTAAGGGCATTTATTGCCTCTCCCCACTGTTGCTCTCTGCGGTAGATACCCCCCAGAAGATACCACCCTTCGGCATTATTCGGGTCTTTGTCAAGAAACTCACGTAGCTCTTTATGTGCACTCTCACTCCCCTCCAGGCGAAGGATCTGCTCTATCTCCATCAGATTTTTTCCCATACTATCTATACTAAACCTGCAAAACCCATAAATGCCAGGGCAAGTATGCCGGCAGTTATCAGGGCTATAGGTGTCCCTTTAAAAGCTTTTGGAACATTTGCCAACTCCAGTTGCTCCCGAAGACCTGCAAATAGTATCATTGCCAGACCAAATCCTAAGGCGCTGGCTACTGCAAATACCACAGACTGAGCCATGTTTAACATATGAGGGTCACCTCCAAAGGTGAACTCTTTGGATACTACAAGTATTGCAACGCCAAGAACTGCACAATTTGTTGTTATCAAAGGGAGGAATATTCCCAAAGCCTGATACAACGATGGGCTAATCTTTTTCATT
>JAUYTH010000286.1 GCA_030695165.1 Bacteroidales bacterium | reverse complement strand
ACAGCAGAGGGAGGGCCGGCTCTAATGGAACTCCCGATATCCTTGATGAGATACGCTGGGGCCTGGATTGGCTTATGAGGATGAATCCCGAGGACAAGGTGATGTTCAATCAGATTGCAGATGACAGAGACCACGCAGGATTTCGACTACCACAGAATGATAAGGTAGATTACGGATGGGGGCCGGGAACGGGGCGCCCGGTCTATTTTGTAACCGGAAAACCTCAGGGGTTGGGTAAGCATATTAACAGAACCACTGGTGTGGCCTCAACGGCAGGTAAGTTCTCTTCGAGTTTCGCAATGGGAGCACAGGTTTTTAAAGATATTGACCCTGAATTTGCTTCAAAAATGAAGGTGAAATCTCTTGAGGCCTTTAATTTTGCAGTTGAACTTCCCGGAAACACCCAAACAGCGTGTCTAAAATCGCCATACTTCTACGAGGAGGATACATATGTAGATGATATAGAGCTGGCAGCAGCCACGATGTACAACTATGGCAAAGAGCCCGAGTGGCGCAAAAAGGCAGATTACTGGGGAGAACTGGAGCCGGTAACACCCTGGATGGAGTTGGGTCGCGGGCGTCACTATCAGTTTTATCCATTTCTAAACCTTGGACACTACTATCTGGCAAACTCTTCCGATAAAGCAACCAGGGATAAGTATCTAGGTTTTATGCGCGACGGCCTTGAACACCTTAAAAGGCGAGCAGCAGATGACCCTTTTGTTTTTGGTATCCCGTTTTTATGGTGCTCCAGCAATCTTGTATCTGCAGCTATCACTCACGCCCATCTCTACAGAAAGGCATCAGGAGACAACAGCTATTATGAGATGGAGTGTGCATTGCGTGACTGGCTGTTTGGATGCAATCCTTGGGGAACCTCGATGATTGTTGGTTTTCCCAAAGGGGGCGACTACCCAGATCAGCCTCACTCTTCATACACAAGGCATAACGGAGATCTAACTTATGCAGGGCTCATAGATGGCCCGATCGAGAGGAATCTCTTCTTAACCAGAGCCGGAAATGCCCTTACAAAACCCGATTCATACGCTGTATTCAATAATGGTAAGGCTGTCTATCACGACGATATTGGAGACTACTCATCCAACGAGCCTACAATGGACGGTACTGCAGGGTTGTGCTACTACTTTGCTGCAATGGAGCAGGAGGGTAAAGAGCTCTCTACTGTGAAAGATAATTGGGGGGCGGTAGTAAGATTAAACCCCGCCTCAAAGACTATTTATCTCATCTTCTCTGCAGACTCTATGTTTCAGGGGGGAGATAAAGTACTAAAAACCCTAAAGAGGAACAAGATTAAGGGATCATTCTTTTTAACCGGCAACTTTTTGAGATTAAAAGAGCAAAAGGGTATGATTGAGAGAATCATTAAGGAGGGTCACTATACAGGTGCCCACTCCGACAGACATATCTTATATGCTCCCTGGGATAAAAGAGATAAATCTCTTGCAACAACGGACAGCCTTGCAAACGATATAAAGAGAAATTATGACGAACTGGCAAAATTCGGCATCGAGCCAAAGGATGCTCTCTGGTATCTGCCACCATATGAGTGGTACAATAAAGAGTCTGTAAATGTTTCTTCGTGGCTCGGATTAAAGACAATGAATTTTACTCCCGGTACAGCAACCCCAGCAGACTACACCACCCCGGATATGAAAAACTACAAATCGAGTTCCGAACTAATCGATAAGCTCTTTGCATTTGAGAAAAAAGAGGGGCTCAACGGAGCGATTATTCTTATTCACCCGGGTGTCGAAGATAGCCGCACAGACAGGTTATATGACAAATTGGAAGATATTATTAAAAGATTAAGGCGTTTGGGATATAATTTTGAGCGTTTTTGATATTTTTTAAATACAATTTATAACTTTGTATCGCACCTTGTATCTCTTATACAGGTGCGATATTTTTTTACCCAGTAATTTTGGTTTATGTATACAATCGTCAGGAAAAGATTCCTAACACCCTTGATTGCACTTATGGATGTAGATGCTCCAAGGATGGCGCGCTCTGCAAAGCCGGGGCAGTTTTTAATTGTAAGGGTTCACGACAAGGGGGAGAGAATTCCCTTAACAGTTTGTGATTTTGACAGTGAGAAGGGGACAGTCACTATCGTCACCCAGGTTGTAGGTGCTTCCAGCAGAAGAATCTGCAATATGGAGGAGGGAGACTCCTTCACAGATTTTGCAGGTCCACTGGGCCAGCCTTCGGAGTTTATACATATGTCAAGGGAGGAGCTATCTGCCAAGCGCTTTTTATTTATTGCCGGAGGGCTGGGAACAGCTCCGGTATACCCTCAGGTAAAGTTTCTTCACTCGATGGGTGCTAAGATTGATGTAATTATTGGGGCTAAGAGCAAAGATATGGTCATCTTTGAGCAGGAGATGAGAGATATTTGCGACAACCTATATATCTGCACCGATGATGGCTCCTACGGAAAAAAAGGGTTGGTAACCGAGATGCTCAAAGAGCTGCTGGACAGGGGAGAGAGATACGACCAGGCTGTTGCAATAGGGCCTATGATTATGATGAAATTTGTAACTCTTACTGCCAAACCATATAATCTTCCTCTTATTGTGAGTCTTAACACTCTTATGGTTGATGGAACGGGAATGTGTGGAGCTTGTCGTGTGTCGGTTGGGAGTAAAACTAAATTTGCCTGTGTAGACGGGCCCGAATTTGATGCATATCTTGTAGATTTTGAGGAGGCAATGAGGCGCCAGGGGATGTACAAAAACATTGAGCAGGAGGCGGACCATAAATGTAAGATTGGGATAGAGCGGCATAAGTAAAGGGGGTAAGATAATATTTTAAAGAGATTTTATGAGAAACAAGATACCAAGAGTTCCTGTAAGGGAGCAGGATCCAAAAGAGAGGGTTAAAAACTTTAGCGAAGTTTGTTACGGGTACAATGAGCAGGAGGCGATGCTTGAGGCCTCAAGATGTCTTGGGTGTAAAAACCCTGCCTGTGTTAAGGATTGTCCTGTAAATATTCAGATACCTCAATTTATCTACCAGGTGGAGTTGGGTAATTTCGAGGAGGCTGCAAGGATTCTTTTTACAGATAGTTCACTGCCTGCAGTTTGCGGGAGGGTATGCCCACAGGAGACTCAGTGTGAGGGGAAATGTATCCTTGGTGTTAAAGGCGAGCCTGTTGCAATTGGCAAGTTAGAGAGGTTTGTGGCCGACTGGAGTCGTCAAAAGGGGATAAAATTCACAGATCGTAAACCTCTTAACGGCAAGAGAGTTGCCGTGATAGGAAGCGGGCCGGCAGGGGTAGCTTGTGCAACTGACCTTGCAAAGATGGGTTATGATGTGACAATTTTTGAAGCGCTGCACGAACCGGGGGGTGTTTTACAATATGGTATTCCTGAGTTTCGTCTTCCTAAGGAAGATGTTGTAAAGGCAGAGATTGACAATGTCCGCTCGCTGGGTGTTAAAATTGAGACCAATGTGGTTGTTGGAAGAACCGTTACCATCGACTCACTTATGGATGACGAGGGGTTCTCTGCAATCTTCATAGGCTCCGGCGCAGGATTGCCTAAATTTATGGGTATACCGGGGGAGAATCTCAATGCTGTTGTATCTGCAAACGAGTTTTTAACCAGAAGCAACCTGATGAGAGCATACGACCCCGAGTATGAGACTCCAATTTATGTTGGCAAGAGAGTTGCTGTAGTTGGCGGCGGGAATGTGGCTATGGATGCTGCCCGCACGGCACAGCGTCTTGGTGCTCAGGTGACTGTGGTATATCGCAGAACCGAGAAAGAGCTGCCGGCCAGAGTTGAAGAGGTTCACCACGCAAAGGAGGAGGGTATCGTTTTTCGGATGCTTACAAATCCTGTTGAGGTTCTGGGAGATGAAAGGGGTTGGGTGAGAGGGTTAACCTGTATTAAAATGGAGCTGGGAGAGCCGGATGCAAGTGGCAGAAGGTCACCTGTGCCGATTCCAGATTCTAATTTCGACATTGAGACAGATGTGGTGATTATGTCGCTGGGTACATCTCCAAACCCGCTTATTGCGAACACCACCCCTGGACTACAGACCAATCGCTGGGATTGTCTTGTTGCAGACGAAAGTGGCGCTACAACACGTCCCGGAATCTTTGCCGGAGGTGATGTTGTTACCGGAGCTGCTACCGTAATTCTCGCTATGGGAGCGGGGAGAAAAGCGGCAGAGGCAATTGATCTGTATCTGCAAGGCAAATAAACAACTTTTTTGACTAAATTTGCGGGTTTAATAACCGGAAGTAATGGCACAAAAACCCTCAATACCTAAAGGAACAAGAGATTTCGGACCAATAGAGATGGCCCGGAGAGACTATATTTTCAACACTATCAGAGGCTGTTTCAAGTTGTACGGGTACTCTCCAATCGAGACTCCGGCAATGGAGAATCTTACCTCTCTTTTAGGTAAATATGGTGAAGAGGGCGATAGGCTTCTCTTTAAGGTGCTAAACTCCGGAGATGCTTTTGCAGGAGTAGAAGCATCTATGCTCTCAAACAGCAACTCTCTTTCGCTTAAAGTTTGTGAAAAGGGGC
>JAUYTH010000015.1 GCA_030695165.1 Bacteroidales bacterium | reverse complement strand
GGCTTGAAAAACTCTGGCAATTTAATATCTAATACAGAGATCTTATGAAATACTACATTATTGCAGGCGAAGCATCGGGCGATCTCCACGGTTCCAATCTGATGAAAGGGTTAAAGATTGCAGATCCACAGGCAAGTTTTCGCGTGTGGGGAGGAGATCTTATGACAAATGAGGGTGGTGAACTGGTAAAGCACTATAAAGATACTGCTGTAATGGGGTTTGTAGAGGTTTTAAAATCTATTCGAAAAATAAGTGCGAACCTAAGTTTGTGTAAAAAAGATCTTTTAAAGTACAATCCCGATATTCTTATACTAATAGATTATCCGGGGTTCAATTTTCGTATAGCAAAGTTTGCAAAACAAAACAGACTTAAGGTTTTTTACTACATCTCTCCTAAAGTCTGGGCCTGGAAAGAGAGCAGGATTGAGCATCTCAGGAAGGATATAGACCGGCTCTTTATTATCTTCCCATTTGAAATCGATTACTTCAAAAAACACGGTTTAGAGGCAATATACAACGGGAATCCTCTTCTGGATTCTGTTTCGGGACACCCCTGTATGAAAGAGAGCAGCGAGGAGTTTACAAAAAGAGCAGGTCTGGATAACAAGCCAATCATAGGTCTGCTTGCAGGAAGCCGCTCAATGGAGATAAATTACCTTATGCCCAGGTTTGTAAAGCTTGAAAAGATGTTTCCTGAATACAATTTTCTTCTTGCCGGGGCCCCTTCAATGGATATCTCCAACTATTCAAAGTATCTGAATAACAACAATATCAAACTTCTGTTTGGAGAGACCTACTCAATTCTGCGCCACGCTAAAGTTACTGTGCTGGCATCAGGTACTGCAAGTCTGGAGGCCGCATTGCTGGATGCACCACAGGTAGTATGTTACGGAGGAAACGAGATATCTTACCAAATAGCCAAAAGGCTGATAAAGGTTAAATATGCCAGTCTTGTGAATCTAATTCTGGATATGCCCCTGGTTAAAGAGCTGCTGCAGCACGACTGTACAACCGAAAAAATTGCAGATGAGATTAAATATCTTCTTAACGAGAAGCATCGGGAGAAGGTATTTAAAAAATATGCCAAAGTAAGAGAGATGCTTGGCGGAGAGGGTGCATCGGTAAAGGTGGCAGCATCTATGATAGAGGAGTATAATAAAATGAGAAAAGCACAAAGATTTTACCTTAATATTGACACACCACTTGGAACTCTTAGGTTAACAACCGATAATGATTACCTTCTTGAGGTAAATTATATTGAAGAAATTAAGAGAAAGGTGTCTAAGCAACACGAAAAGAGTGATGTGGCTAATGGAATCCAAATTGAGTTGCCGCAGATAATTATGGATGCAAAAAGGCAGTTTAAAGAGTATTTTGCCAGCAAAAGAGATTTTTTTGACATTCCAATTAAGCCGGAAGGTACCGAATTTCAGCAAAAAGTCTGGAGTGAACTTAGGAAAATTCCTTACGGAGAGGTGAAGTCTTATGGAGACATTGCAAAAATAATTGGCTCTTCAGATGCAAGCAGAGCAGTGGGACTTGCCTGTAAAATGAACCCTCTGCTAATAGTTGTTCCTTGCCACAGGGTACTTGGTGTCAATAACAAGTTGACAGGTTTTGCAATAGGAGTAGATAAGAAGAGCTTTCTTCTTAACCACGAAAAGGCTTATGAAAAAGGAGATAACTCTCTCTTTACAAACTTAAAAAACAACAATAATGATAGTTAAAGTTTTTAAGTACCAGGGAGCCGGAAACGATTTTGTTATCATAGATAACAGAAAAGGAGATGTTTCTCTCACAACGGAACAGATTAGATTATTGTGTGACAGAAGATTCGGAATTGGATCGGATGGGTTGATGTATCTTGGCAAAAGTGAGAAATACGATTTCTCAATGACATACTTTAACTCAGATGGAAATGAGGGAACAATGTGCGGCAACGGCGGTCGTTGTCTTGTAGCTTTTGCAGCCCACAGGGGTTTAAAGAGTTACAAATTCGAGGCAATTGATGGTGAACATATTGCAAAAGTGATTGGCTACTCTCCGGTTACCTGTTTTGTGGAGCTTGGGATGATAGATGTAACCTCAATCAAGGAGCACTCTCCAAAGAGCTTTATTCTCAACACAGGCTCTCCTCATATGGTTAATTTTGTAGATAATCTAAAGGAGTATGATGTTATTGGTCAGGGACGCCTTTGGAGACACCACACTATGTTTCCGGAAGGGACCAATGTCAACTTTGTTCAGGGGAACTGGGGCAAGGACTCCTCCGGCTGGAGCTCTATATTCGAAAAGGGAGACTACCTTGAACTATCTGTAAGGACATTTGAAAGAGGAGTCGAAGATGAGACTTTGGCCTGTGGAACCGGTGTTACAGCATCTGCAGTTGCATACCACCATCTGCTGAGCAAGAGCTTACGTAACAGACCATTTAACAACGAGTTATACCCGGCAAATATCTATACAAAGGTAAAAGCAGTCGGGGGAGAACTTGAGGTCACCTTCAGGTATATGGGAGGAGAGAGATACACCAACATTATTTTGAAAGGGAATGCCTCTTTTGTCTTTAAATGTGATATTGAAATCTGAAATAATTATGAAAACAGCAGTTTTTCCGGGCTCTTTTGACCCTTTTACTCTTGGACATCTGGATGTATTACAATCGGCTATGAGACTCTTCGACAAGGTTATAGTAGCTGTTGGATACAATCTGCAAAAGAGCGGACTCTTTACAGTTGAGGAGAGGGTAGAGATAATACGCAGCTCCGTAAAGGGGATGGAGGGTGTTCAGATCGAGAGTTATCAGGGGTTGACCATAGATTTCTGTAAAAGGATGAGTGCCGCTTTTATAGTGCGAGGGCTAAGGACAACTACAGATTTTGAACTGGAAAGAGTTATTGCTCAGGCAAATAAAAAAATGTCGCCAAATATAACCACAGTTTTTATTCCCTCCGGTCACGAATACTCATTTATAACATCAACAGTTGTACGTGATGTTCTAATTAACGGAGGCGATGTAAGTGCATTTATGGCAGATGGAGTCTGTTTAACAACCAAACGAGAGTTATAAAGATGAGCCGGACAGTTGCGATCTATCTGGGTATTATTTTACTGATCTACTCTCCGCTCGGTTTGCCGGCTGCAGAGAGAGCAGATTGTAAACCGGATTCCAATATTTTCCAGCAGGAAGTTAAAACTACTTCACAAAAGCTCTACCAGGCAATTGACAATTATCTCCTGAGTGTTCCTGCACATATAGACTCTATGATTAAGGCTTGTGACTACCTGATTGGCCAAAGCAATGACTCAACTACCAAATCTATGATTGCCGGATATCTTTTTAACCACTTCAGCTCATCGGGGTTTATGGGGTTTGAGAACGTGGCTGTATACATCGCAAAAAACTATTTTTTAAATGAAAGGTTAAAATGGAATGGTGAGGGAGGAGTGACTCTTCTAAGACTCTATACAGAATTTAATGAAAATTCACTCTTAGGAATGAGTGCACCTGAACTGCAACTTTCAGGGGCAGATTTAAGGCCACTCTCTCTAAGGGAGCTTCCGGAACGATACACAATTATCTACTTCTTTGACGACGAATGTCAACTTTGTAAGGAGAAATTTCCGGAACTAAAGCAGACAGTAGATCAGTACAGATATCTGAATCTGGCGGTCTACGCCGTTTTTACCCGAAGCGACTCAGACAAATTATCAAAATTCATATCAGACAATTTCGGATCTGCCGTGGGTGCAGTTGAGTCAGGTTGGCGGTTTGTTCACGACCCGGGCTCAATGAGTGACTTTCACAAACTCTACAATGTTCTCAAAACTCCGCAGATGTTTCTAATTGACTCAGATAAAAAGATTATAGGAAGAGATCTGGATAACAAAGCTCTCAAAACCCTTTTAGATGCCGAGGCAGAGAAGATTGCATACTACTTTAGTCAGGCAGAAGCATTTGTACCTAAATATCTGGAGATTTTCAATCTGGGAGACTCTGCAGATCTTAAAGATGCATTCACACCTCTGTTTGAAAGATTAACCAAAGAGAGCAGGGAGATCTACAACGCTGTCTTTTACAATGTTTTTGAACATCTTTGGGTGCAGGATGACCAGAAGACAAAAGATGCTGCAATCTATGCTGCTAAAAATTTTATACTACCCTACCCCTCTCTTTGGTATGATAAAAAATTTATAAACGAAAGAGTCCCGGCAGTTATTGCAAGAATTGAGAGTAACAGGGTCGGGGCAGATGCTCCCTCAATAAAACTATATAACTCAAAAGGGAGGCTCGTCAATTTGACCGGTAGAAGATCTCCACACACTCTACTCTATTTTTTCAATACCGGTTGCGCCATCTGCAAACCATTTACATTTGAACTGAAGCAGATCTATCCTCAACTTAAGAAAAAAAG
>JAUYTH010000265.1 GCA_030695165.1 Bacteroidales bacterium | reverse complement strand
TGTTATAAATCTCCTAAGTTAGAGAGAGAGGTGATGGGAATTAAATTTAAAAATCCTATCGGGCTGGCTGCAGGTTTTGATAAGAACGGGGAGGTATATAATCAGTTGTCTGATTTTGGTTTTGGTTTTATTGAGATTGGTTCTCTCACACCAAATGAACAGATTGGAAACCCAAAACCGAGATGTTTTCGTCTGATTCCAGACAGAGCAATAATCAACAGAATGGGAATCAATAACAGAGGAGTTAAGTTTGCGGTTTCCAGGTTAAAGGATAAAAAATCAAGAACAGTTATTGGTGCAAACATTATCAAAAGTACATCATCTGCAAACGAACAGGCTCCCCACGATTATGAAAAATCTTTTGCACAGTTGTATGATTTTGTTGACTATTTTGTTGTAAATGTCTCCTGCCCAAATGTCAAAGGGGTTACAAAATTGCAAGATATTAACTCATTATCGGAAATTGTAGATAGACTCACTACTCTAAGAAAATATTTTGACGAATACCGGCCAATTCTACTAAAAGTATCACCAGACCTGACTTTTGAACAGTTAGACGAGATAATAGATCTGATTTTGATCTCCGGTATGGATGGAATAGTCGCAACAAACACAACTATAAGCAGAGAGTTTCTTACCTCTCCATCAGATCGTGTAGAATTTATCGGAGATGGAGGCTTGAGTGGAGCTCCTTTATACAGAAAGAGTTTAGAAATTGTACAATATATCTATAATAAAACAAATGGTCAGTTACCAATAATTGCTGTGGGAGGTATAATGACCCCTAAACAGGCAAAGGAGATGATTGACTCAGGAGCATCACTCGTTCAGATTTATACCGGATTCATATATAACGGTCCCGGATTTGTAAGAAGAATCCTGAAATATCTTGCAAAAAAAAGTTAAATAATGGTTGAAGCCTGCATCTGTACTATAGGCGATGAAATTCTCATCGGCCAGATTGTTGATACCAACTCCGCATTCATTTCAAGAGAACTCAATAAACTTGGGATTAAGGTATCGTCTATAGTCTCCATAGGAGATAATTTTAAGGAGATTGTAAATACACTTGAAATTCTAACTGAAAAGTACCCGGTTGTCATAACAACTGGTGGATTAGGACCTACTAAAGATGATATTACCAAAAATGCTCTATTGAAATTGACCGGAACAGATGAGATGTGCATTGATAATGAGCAGTTGGGAGTAATTATAGATATTTGCAGCAGAAGAGGTATAGAACTTTCGGATTTAAACCGAGACCAGGCGATGGTGCCAAAATCCTGCACTGTGCTTGTAAACAGAAAAGGGACTGCTCCGGGAATGTTCTTTAAAACATTTAGTAAAAACTCTCTTCTTTTTTTACTGCCTGGAGTACCTTACGAGATGGAGTCACTAATGCCAAATGTAAGTGAATTGATAGTGAGCAACCTTAAAACAGAACAAATAATTCACAAAACAATAGTAACATTTGGAGTTGCTGAATCTTTACTAGCTACATTATTAAATGAATGGGAGAGCTCTCTCCCACCCCAAATCAAACTTGCATATCTTCCAAATCCTGCGATTGGAATCAGATTAAGATTATCTGTTTATGGTGGTGATAAGAGAGAGTCTGTTGATTTGATAAACAGATATTCCAATGAGCTTTACGGTATATTGGGAGATATTATATACGGTGAATCTGATGATACTTTAGAGAGAGTTATTTTTAAAATGTTAATAAATGAGGGAAAATCTCTTTCAGTAGCCGAGTCTTGCACAGGTGGGAAAATCTCTTCAATTTTAACTTCGATATCCGGGTCTTCGGGAATATTCAAAGGCGGGGCTGTAGTGTATAGCAATGAGTCAAAAATAGCCATTCTAGGTCTTAATAGTGAGATCATTGAAAAATATGGAGCTGTAAGTAAGGAGTGCGCAGAGGAGATGGCAATTGGAGCAAAAAGAGTTTTTAATACAGATTATGCTATCTCTGCTACAGGGGTAGCTGGTCCAAACGGCGGAACACCAGAAAAACCTGTCGGAACAATATGGATTGCAGTAGCTGGAGATGGTTTTGTGGTTTCCAAAAAAACCATTTTTGCAGGGGACAGAGAGAGAAATACCATTCGCTTTTCATCGGAAGCT
This sequence comes from Bacteroidales bacterium, assembly GCA_030695165.1. Lineage (GTDB taxonomy): Bacteria > Bacteroidota > Bacteroidia > Bacteroidales > UBA932 > Bact-08. The sequence continues at coordinate 10,815 of JAUYTH010000265.1, read as the reverse complement.
CTTAATTTTCTAAGATTGACTCTAAAAACCTATATAAGTATAATACATTAATAAATAGTATATATAATAATTATGTTACATCATATAACCAATATGTTATAAATTTATTAATACGCAGAATATGAGAGCTATATTAACACAATTGATAATTTTTGTCTTTATGCTAAATTCATGTCGTTCGAGCACTTCAAACATTGATAATCTCATTACCGAGACAGATATTCTCTTTTCTTCACTCTATCCTGATAACGAGCCTGGGGCTGCAGTATTAATACTAAAAGGGGATTCTGTAATTTTTGAAAAAGGTTATGGAATTGCAAATATGGATTCAATGACTCCTATTGATGGAAACACTTTTTTCAATATCGCCTCTGTATCTAAGCAGTTCTCTGCGGTGGCTTTAATGATGCTGGCTATAGAGGGGAGGCTCTCACTTGATGATAATGTAAAGAGATGGTTTCCTGAGTTTGAGTCTACTCTTTTAGATAATATAACACTAAGGCACCTTTTATCACACACTTCAGGGATACCAGATTCAAGAGATAGAAGTGACAGGCATTTTGTTACAACAGCTACCGATACTCAGTCATACTCATATATCTCAACACTAAAGAGACTTAACTTTGAGCCGGGAAGCAGATATGAATATATGAATCCTACTTTTCAGCTTATGTACACCATAATTGAGAGAAGCTCAGGCATCGGCTTTGATGAATTTATGAAAAAAAGAGTATTCGAACCATCAGGAATGAGTGAAACTACTTATTTTGAGGCAGATAAATCAATTCCACGTATGTCTCACGGCTATCTTTTGAACAAGGAGAGTGGTCTTTTCGAGGAGTATGATTACGGGGAGGAGTCTTTTTTTGCAACAAAGGCAGATGGTGGTATTTATACTTCAGTACGGGAGTTTGTCAAATGGGAGATGGCATTACGTAAAAACACTCTTATTGATGAAATAACAATAAACGAAGCCCAAACTCCAAAGATTGAGATCCAAGATATACCATATACTCATTACGGATACGGATGGTTTATAGAGAACAGACCAGAATTTCCAACAAAGATATATCACACAGGAAACAATGGTGGTTTTCAGATATATGCAGGCAGATACCCTCAGCAAAAGATTCTCTATCTCCTATTTTCAAATAGGGACGACAGAGACCGGGAGGAGACCGCAAAAAAAATGGACCAGATATTTAAAAATGCAGGGTGGCTATAAAGTTGCTTTTGTTTAACAATTAGTTTCACTTTTTATCAATCATAGTTGCAGATGCTTGTGCTGCAGGCATTACAACTACGTCAGAGATGTTCACGTGTGCAGGAGCGTTGATAATAAAGATAATTACCTCAGCTACATCTTCTGCCGAGAGAGGTTTGAATCCTTTGTAAACATTAGCCGCACGTTCATTATCCCCTTTAAACCTTACCTGAGAGAACTCTGTTTCTACAGCACCAGGGGATAGCTGTGAGACTTTTATATTGTGAGTATAAAGGTCCATCATCATTGCGCGGGAGAGAGCGTCAACAGCGTGCTTTGTTGCACAATAGACATTTCCGTTTGGGTAAACACTTTTACCTGCAATAGAACCAATGTTGATAATGTGCCCCCCTCCCCTGTTTATCATAATATTAGATATCACGCGTGAAACATAGAGAAGACCTTTAATATTCGTATCAATCATTCTCTCCCAATCATCAACTACACCTTGATTTAATGAGTTAAGACCAACTGCCAACCCTGCATTGTTTATAAGAATGTCAATCTCTTTCCAGTTCTCAGGTAAATTACCCAGGTAGTGTTCTACCTGAAGTTGCTCTCTTATATCAAAACTAAGGGGTAAAACTCTCACTTTGTAATTACTCTCCAGCTTTTTTGCAAGCTCTGTAAGCAGAGCAACTCTTCTACCTGTTATTATTAAATCATACCCCTCTTTTGCCAGAGTAATTGAAATTGCCCGTCCGATTCCGGAAGTAGCACCGGTAACTAATGCGATTTTTGACATTAACTCAAATAATTTATAATAGTCTTAAAAAATTTCCGCCAAGAATCAAAGAGATATCATCGTCACTATATCCTCTGGATTTCAACTCTTTGGTTAAAACAGGGAGTTTGTCTACCCCCTCCATCCCGGCCGGAGTAACCTCTATACCATCAAAATCTGAACCAATTCCCACGTGTTTAACCCCAACAAGCTTAACTACGTGGTCTATATGATCTGCAATCTCAGTATATGAAGGTCTCTCCAGGGCAAACATTGCTTTTTCGGCATCTTGAAGCAATTTTTTGTATTTTTTTGGATCTTCTTTAAATCTCTCCTGAGCCTCTTCAAAAGCATCACAAAGAGGCCAGAAATCCTTTGCATAATCACTGTTAAGAAAAGGGGGATAGAAGTTTATCTGAATCACTCCCCCGTTTGATGCAAGATCAACTATCATCTGGTCTGTAAGATTTCTTGGATGGTTTGCGATAGATCTGCAGCAGGAGTGGGTTGCAACAACTGGCTTTGTTGTGTATTTAAGAACATCGTAAAATGATTGGTCTGATATGTGGGATACATCAATAAGCATACCCAGTCTGTTCATCTCCTTTATTACCTCTACTCCAAAAGGGCTTAGTCCGTTCCATCTTTTATCTTTCGAAGCACAAGAGTCACATATCTCATTATCTGCAGCGTGACATAGTGTCATATAGCGAATACCCATATCATAGAATAGTCTCAACAAACTAAGATCCTTTTGAATTGGAGCACCATTCTCCATTCCGATAAAGACCGAGCCTAATCCCAACTCTCTGTTCCTGTATGCATCTTCTGCAGAGAATGCCATCGTTACTTTATCACTATTAGATTCAACCGCGTCAAATGTTCTGGCAATTAACTGCAAGGCTCTGCGGGTAGCTGCATCGGGGGCCATTTTTCCGGAGGTGTAGATAGCGAAAAAGACAGCGTCAAGCCCCCCCTCTTTCATTCTTATAAAATCAAAATGCCCTTTGCGCAACCTCTCTCCCAGATTTGCCCCTTCTATAAGAACAAGAGGAGTATCACAGTGAGAATCAAGCACAAAGGCACTTTGATGTAATTTTTTATAACTCATATTATCTTTTTTTTAAAAATTAAAGATAATAATTTGAGTTATAATTTTGTTAATTTATCTTTTTAAATGATGATACAGAACTGATATCTACGCTTTTAATTTGAGGGTCACCCCTATATGCAATATTCGATCCTCCGCTTGAGCGAGCACTTATTGCTTTTGTAACATAAACCTTTGCGTTAGATACTCCGGAAAGTTCAATTTCCATCTCTTCAACTGGAAAATTATAGGAGTCGAAATTGCAGGCTCCCGAGGTTTCAAGAGCAATTTTCTTTCCACCTGAACCAAGAAGTATAAGATTTACTGCCCCTGAGAGAGATAGCTCTGCAAATTCAAAAAGACCATTGAACTCAATTTTTGATGCACCGCTACCGCTGAGTTTAAGTCCACCAACCTCTTGATTGATATTAGCTTTGGATGCTCCGGAAATCTCATAGGAGGCAGTTTTTATTTTACCTTTTAAAGAGATCGAGGATGCTCCGCTCAATACAATTCGGGCACTTTCGGAGTTTATTTGAAGCCCTGTTATACTTGTTGCACCGCTAATTTTAGCTTCAAATTTTTCGGGAGAGAAGGAAGCGTCTGTAAATAGTCTGCAAACTCCCGACATATTCAGGGATGCCAGCTCTTTTATGTAAATGGTTACTTTAATTGGCTTCCCTTTTTTATCTTTTAAATTTGAAGGGACTTTACTTGTATCATAAGTAAGATAGAGAACACTTCCAGAAACATTGACCTTAATGAAATCAAACAGTTGAGAATCTTCTGTTTCAATGGTTACTCCTTCATTTGAGCTTTTTATCAGCTCAATTTCAAAGATTCCTGAGGCGTTAAGCCCGTCATAGCCGGAGACTTTATACTCCTTTTTTTGCGACTGTGCAAACATAGTTAATGCCAGCGCAAGGAATGTAAGTAGTGTGAGAACTCTTTTCATTTTTTTTATTTTTAATATTATTATTTTTTGGTTAGTTTCATTTATTGAGTAAATATTAATTTAATAACTGAGCTACATATCCTCTTAATTTTTCAACTCCCTCAATCTTTGGGCAGTAGTATTGTTGACTCAATTGTGACCTTGTTGTTTTGTCAAGCTCCGAAGGCAGCTGATCTTCAAAAGGTACAGCCTCGTTAACAAGTTCATCAAGGGTGTTAATTACAATATCCTTGTTGTAAGAATCCAGTCTATCTGCCATTAGGTAGATCTCTGAACTTCTGCTTTTTAGTACAGATTTATAATCTGCAAGGCCGTCCGGACAGCCAGTTTCAATATTATCTTTTAAAATAAATGGAGTAAATATTAAAAAAACTATTACAGAAGCTGCGCAGAGATATATGGTGATGCGCAAAAGGTCTCTCTTTACAACCTTGTGTCTGTTTATTCTGTTTATAAACCTCTCTTTGTGTCCAACAGGAAGCTCTTCATTTTCGAAGATCTCTCTGTTATTTTCAATTAATTGTTTCAAATTATCCATATACCCTCCTAAATCTAATAGTTACACTTTATTTTGTCTATCTCCTCTCTAAGTCTTGCCTTTCCTCTTATAAATTGAGTTCTAACGGTTACCTCTTTCAGTTCAGTAATTTGAGCAATCTCTTCGTAGTCATATCCTTCAAATAAAGAGAGAGAGAGAATTAGCCGGTAGCCGGCAGCCAGATTATTTAACGCACTCTTTACCATCTCTGCAGTTACACCTTTGTATGAGTACTCCTCATCTTCATTAAGCTCTTGCTCTTTTATATCTTTTTCAATAACTGTCATCTCGTGAGAAGCTCTTTTCCTTAGAGTGTCAATAGCCTGATTTATACATACCCTTGTAAGCCAGGCGTCTCTCTCTCTGTTGGTTGAAAACTTATCTTCTCTTGCAAAAAACTTTAGCAGAGTGTCGTGCATAACCTCCTCTGCGTCAAAAGAGTTATTAAGGATTCTCATAGCAGTAAAGTATAGCCTCTTATGGCACTCTTCGTAAATCTTCTCCTGCTCTGAGAGATCTCTTTTTATAAATGTATTTAAGTTAAGTTTCATTAAACAGTTTCTCTACCAAATAAACGAAATTGAATCTCACTTGTTGCACATTATATGAAAAATATTATTACATCTACGAAAATAATATATTTTTGTCACCTAAATATTTTATTTAAGCCTACTTAAAAAATACATTTCTAATGAACAATTCAATCCACAATTTTCCAATTCCGGCAAATGAGCCAATAAAAGAGTATCTCAAAGGAAGTCCGGAGAGGTTAGCACTGGAGATAGAGCTAAAGAGACAATCTGAAACTATTCTGGAGATACCTCTTATCATTGACGGTAAAGAGGTATTTACAAACGATACAGGCAAGGTTATAATGCCACACAATCATAAGCACACTTTAGCTATTTTTCATAAGGCAGGCGAGAAGGAGATTAAAATGGCAATTGACTCTGCAGTAAGAGCGCAAAAAATATGGTCAGACCTAAACTGGACCACCAGAGCATCTATAATGTTAAAGGTTGCCGAACTTCTTACCATAAAATATCGTGCAGTTGTAAATGCAGCTACAATGTTGGGACAGAGTAAGAATATCTATCAATCGGAGATAGATTCTGTATGTGAAGCTGCAGATTTTTTAAGATTCAATGTCTCTTTTGCAACAGAAATTTATAAAAACCAGCCTATTTCATCATTTAACCAGCTAAATAGAATGGAGTACAGAGCGTTGGAAGGGTTTGTATTTGCTGTAAGTCCTTTTAACTTCACATCTATAGCATCCAATCTTAACCTATCTCCAGTAATGATGGGAAATACAACAATATGGAAACCTGCTACAACATCCATATTATCAAACTACTACTTGATGAAAATCTTTATGGAGGCAGGAGTTCCCGCGGGTGTTGTCAATTTCCTTCCTGGCAGTGGCGCACTTATTGGTAAGTATGTAATGGAGTCTAAAGATTTGGCCGGTATCCATTTTACGGGGTCAAACTCTACTTTCAACTCTTTGTGGAATTCAGTCGGAGAAAAGCTTACTAAATATAAGTCATACCCAAGGCTGGTCGGAGAGACTGGTGGTAAGGATTTTATCTTTGTACACCCATCTGCAAACCCTAAAGAGGTTGCAGTAGCTGCTTTTAGCGGAGCTTTTGAATATCAGGGCCAAAAATGTTCTGCTGCCTCAAGAATGTATATCCCTGAGTCTTTGTGGCCGGAGATTAAGAGCGAAATCGTTAAACTCTCCAAAGATGCAAAAATGGGTGATGTTTGTGATTTTAAAAATTTTGTAAATGCAGTTATTGATGAGGCATCATTTGACAATATTGTATCATACATCGAGTTTGCAAAAGAGTCCAATGAGGCAGATATTATATTTGGAGGAGATTATGACAAGTCTGTAGGTTATTTTGTCTCACCAACTCTAATCAAGACCATAAATCCACATTTTAAATCAATGGAGGAGGAGATTTTCGGACCTGTTCTGACTGCGTATGTATATGAAAACTCAAAAGTTGAGGAGACCTTAAAACTTTGCGATGAAACTTCTCCATATGCACTCACAGGAGCTGTATTTGGAAGCGACAGACTGGCTGTGGCAGAAATCTGCAATCGTTTGAGGTACTCTGCCGGGAATTTCTATATAAATGACAAACCGACTGGAGCTGTGGTAGGGAAACAGCCTTTTGGAGGGTCAAGAGGCTCCGGAACAAATGATAAGGCGGGCGGAAGCTTCAACCTTATAAGATGGGTCAGTCCAAGAACAATCAAAGAGACCTTTATCTCTCCAATAGATATCTTCTATCCCTATATGAAAGAGGATTGATTTAAATTAGCTAAAATAGAAACTGCTCCTGCTTAGGGAAGAGACCAAAAAGACCACCCGTATGTATGAAGAGAATATTATCCGACGATTTCATATTGCCGGATTTTATCTCATTATATAGTCCAATCATAGCTTTTGCAGTATAGACAGGATCTAATACAACAGCCTCTTTAGAAGCCAGATACTTAATAAATTCGAGCTCGGAAGGTGTGCTTAATGCATAACCGATGCCTGTGTATTTATCGTTTATTTCAATATCATTCTTTGATATTTCAATAGGTTTGTCTAAATGTACCAGAGCTTCACGGTTAATATTATCTATTTGATTAACAAAATATTCACTATCGTCACAAACTGCAAATCCGATAACTCTTTTATTGAGTTCAAAATATTTATTTGCAAGACAAAGCCCGGAGTAAGTTCCTCCTGAACCAACAGCAACAACTATGGTATCAAATTTAACCCCTATTTCATCTTCCTGTTTTACAATCTCTTCCATTGCTTTAAAGTAACCCAGTGACCCTATCCCGTTTGAAGCCCCCTCAGGAATAACATAACACCTCTCCCCCATTGCCTCTTTTTCATCTGCAATACTCTTCATTATCTCATTTCGTGATGATCTGTACTCTTGTGGAGTGCAAAATCTTATCTCAGCTCCGAAAAGTTTGTCAAGAAAAAAATTGCCCTCAATCTTGGGCTCTTCGCTAATTCTGAGGAGTAAAACTACCTTAAGACCAACCATTGTAGCTGCAGCAGTTGTTGCACGGCAGTGGTTGGACTGTATTCCTCCGGTTGTAATAACCATTGTGGCCCCTTTATCCAAAGCCTCTTTTAAAGCATACTCAAGTTTCCTGATCTTATTTCCAGATATCTCACTTCCGGTTTGGTCATCCCGTTTAAAAAAGATATTAACCCCAAGTTCGTCGGACAATCTGTTTGCACGTGAAATGGGGGTTGGTAAGTTTGCCAGATCCAGCTTAGCTCTCATAGTTCAATCAGTTATAAATTCTACTACTACAAAGTTAAGCTTTTATGATAACAGAGATTACCCTTTTGAATATTTTTAGCTATTTTTGACCACTAATTAAAATGGTATGAAAAAACTCTCTCTCTCTATAATAACCCTTTGCTTATTCATTATTTGCAATTTCACATTTGCACAAAAAATTGAGATTTCCCGCTTTTTGCCTATTGCAGATACTTTACAAAAAGTACTTAAAAGCAGCGCTTTCGTTGTTGGCAAAATAAAGCTTGATTCCGTAGTTACATCAAATAAAACAATTAATCTCTATTTTAATGCAGCACTTTCGGAATATCCATTCAGAGAAGAGAATACCCAATTTGTATATTTGTTGGTAAGCTCTTTATTGCCAAACGAGTTCTTTGGATATGATCTGAAGTTGATTTCAAATGGATCTGCAATAGAGGAGATGATTCCACCCCTTTATAGCAACAGAGAGAGTGCAAAAAAACCACGAGAGATAAAATCTGCCATTAAAAAACTTGACAAGAAAGAGAGTTTAGTTACAAATAAATCAAAACCTTATCTGATAACAAATGGACTTCAAAAACGCCACCTTGCAATATGGCAGAGTCACGGGTACTATTTTGAACAGAAACTTTTAAGATGGGAGTGGCAGAGAGCGAGAATTTTTCAGACAGTAGAAGATCTCTATACTCAATCCTATGTTCTTCCATTTCTGATACCTATGCTTGAAAATGCGGGGGCTTCGGTTTTGCTTCCCAGAGAGAGAGATGTTCAAATCAATGAGGTGATTGTAGATAATGATACCCCTTTATGTGGTTACAGTGAATACAATGGAGATAATAGCTGGATGAACTCCGGTATACCGGGATTTTCTAACCCAAATAGTCAATACATAAGTGGAGAAAATCCATTTACAATGGGTAGCAATCGTTTGGTTTCAACTATAAAAAAAGGGAGAGAGAGCTATGCAAAATGGACTCCTAAAATTCCACAGAGCGGAGAGTATGCAGTTTATATATCTTACCAAACTCTTCCATACAGCACTTCCCAGGCTAAATATATTGTAAAACACTCCGGCGGAGAGACTGTATTTACAGTAAATCAAAAGATGGGAGGAGGTACCTGGATCTATCTGGGAACCTTCTACTTTAAAGAGGGTCAAGATTCCGGACAGTACGTTTCACTCTCAAATTTGACGGAAAAAAACGGAGAGATTGTATCTGCAGACGGAGTTAAATTTGGCGGCGGAATGGGTAATATTGCACGTAAACCATCTGAATTTGGATATGAACCTAACAGAAAAAGTTCTTCTACAGAACCAATTACAAAAGTAGTATTGGAGTTGAATGTCGATCCACAAATCAGCAACTACCCAAGGTTTACCGAGGGTGCCAGGTACTGGCTTCAATGGGCAGGCTTTAGCGATACAATTTACTCACCAAACAAGAATGCCAATGACTACAATGACGACTATATGTCTCGCGGAAGATGGGTAAATGTAATAAGCGGAGGATCCGATAAAAATCCACAAGAGAGAGGATTAAATATTCCTGTCGATATGGCGTTTGCTTTCCATACAGATGCCGGAACGACTCTTAATGACTCTATAATAGGAACATTGGGCATTTACACCAGATTCTCCAATAACTCAGATATATTCCCCGACGGATCACCAAGATTTCACTCGAGATACCTTACCGATCTCATACAGACTCAGATTGTTGATGACATCAAAGCACTCTACGAACCTATTTGGCAAAGGAGAGGGATTTGGGACAGATCCTATTCTGAATCAAGGTCTCCAAAGGTACCTACAATGCTTCTGGAGCTTCTTTCGCATCAGAATTTTGCAGATATGCGTTATGGACTTGATCCCGACTTTAGGTTTCACGTAAGTCGTTCTATATATAAAGGTATGCTCAGGTTTATAAGCCAAGAGTCCGGAATCCCTTATATAATCCAGCCTTTGCCTGTAAAGGGACTCATCAGCTCATTTAATAATGATACACTTATTATAAGGTGGGAGGCAGTTGAAGATTCTCTTGAACCTACGGCAAAACCAGACAGATTTATTGTCTATACACGAATTGATGGTGGTGGTTTTGATAATGGAGTAGTAGTAAATAATCAATTTCACCAACTTATTCCCGAAAAAGGGAGAATCTACAGCTTTAAAGTGTCAGCTCTGAATGGTGGTGGCGAGAGTTTTCCCTCTGAGATAATATCTGCATACAAAGCCCCTTTTGAAAAGGGTAAGGTTTTAATAATTAATGGTTTTGACAGAGTATCTGCGCCTCATTCATTTGCTTCAAAAGATAGTTCAATTGCCGGGTTCTTTGATCATACCGATGGTGGAGTTCCTTATATCAGGGATATCTCCTATATTGGACGCCAATATGAGTACAGAAGAGATATTCCCTGGATGGATGATGACTCTCCCGGGTTTGGCTCATCTTTTGCCGATTATGAGACAAAAGTTATAGCCGGCAACACTTTCGACTACCCTTACATCCACGGAAAAGTTTTCGCAAAAGCTGGTTATTCATTCGTATCAATGAGCAGAGATGCACTCCTTAAAAACAAAATTGAACTATCTGAATACTTCATTACCGAAGTTATCTTAGGTAAGCAGATGAAAACTAAAATTGGGAGGGGTGCAAAAGAGGGGAGGTTTGAAACGTTTCCGTCACATTTAAGGAATTTCATCTCGGATTATACTGCTTCAGGTGGAAATATACTTATTTCGGGTGCCAATGTTGCTACAGACCTATGGGACAATATTGACACTACCAGAGTTTCGAAAAATTTTGCAACAGAGGTGCTTAAGTACCAATGGAGGACAAATAATGCCAGTAAAACAGGAGAGGTTAAGGCAGTTCCAACACCTTATAATTTCACAGGGAGATACAGTTTTTATACCCAGCCGAACGAAT
>JAUYTH010000232.1 GCA_030695165.1 Bacteroidales bacterium | reverse complement strand
TGGTCTTGGCATATTATGAGCATTTGTTCACTACAAAAGTAATGAACATTTGTCAATATCCAATTTTATTTTGTATATTTAAAAAAACAAAGTTAATTATGAACTATTCTTATTTGGGATTGTTTCTATTTTAATTTAGATGATATCTTTTTAATTATGGACAAAAAAAATTATAGAGAGATCTTATCTCAGGCCGGGCTTAAGATAACTCCGCAAAGGGTTGCAGTTTTGGAATCTTTTGAAGTTTTACAAAAGCACCCATCTGCAGATCAAATTATTGCACAGGTACGCTCAAAGAGTGCAGATATTGCAACCGGAACCATATACAATATACTGGATACTCTGGTTAACAAGAAAATTATCTGCAGAGTTAAAACAGATCGTGATGTTATGAAGTATGATGCAGTATCCGATAAACATCATCACTTGTACTGTTCGCAATCGGAGACAATCTCCGATTATTACGATAACGAGCTCAACTTAATCCTCGAAAACTATTTCAGAGATAAAGAGATAGAGAATTTTAGGGTTGAGGATGTTAAGCTGCAAATAGTGGGAAAATTTACTAACTTAAAAAAATAAAATTATTATGGATCAAAATGTTTATTCAATGCCTAGAATTGGCGAAGCAGCTCCGGAATTTAAAGCGATAACAACACAGGGAAATATCAACTTCCCGGGAGATTACAAAGGAAGTTGGGTTATTCTTTTTAGCCACCCTGCAGATTTCACCCCTGTTTGCACATCGGAGTTTATGACATTTGCAAGTATGGAGTCTCAATTTGAAGAGGTTAATTGTAAGCTGGTAGGACTCTCGGTAGATGGTCTTTATAGTCATATAGCCTGGCTTCGCACAATCAAAGAGAAGATTGAGTACAAGGGGATGAAAGATGTAGAGGTAAAGTTCCCGCTTATAGAGGATATAACTATGGAGGTGGCGAACAAATACGGGATGATGCAACCGGGAGAGAGCAACACAAAAGCAGTTCGCGCTGTGTTTGTTATCGATCCTAAGGGTATTATCCGCACAATTATCTACTACCCATTGAGCCTGGGTCGTAATTTTGACGAACTGTTAAGAGTGGTTATTGCCTTGCAGGCTGCAGATAAATTCTCTATTGCAACTCCTGCAGATTGGCGTCCCGGAGATGATGTTATCGTCCCAACAGCAGGCTCATGCGGGGTTGCAAAAGAGCGTATGGAGAGTAAAGAGGAGATGAAGTGCTACGACTGGTTCTTCTGCACCAAAAAGCTATCTGCCGAAAAAGTTATGTCTGAGATAAAAAAATCTGTTTAACCGAAATATCCACTTTTTACAGTGTAATGTTCAAGAATTTAACAAAGGACAACACTTTTTTAATTCCAAATATTCAAACTGTCTGCTCGTTTTATAGTGTAAATATAATTCAGCAGGCAGTTTTTTTATTATCTTCGTCACCGATATCGGAAATTGCTCCTTAGATTTAAATTTATGAATAACGCTTCAAACTGTACTGTCCTGATTATGGCCGGAGGTTCGGGAGAGAGGTTCTGGCCACTGTCAACTAAAGAGAGACCAAAGCAGCTACTCAAACTAATAGATTCTAACAGAAGTCTAATAAGGATGACAGTAGACAGAGTGTCACCCTTGATTCCTGCAGAGAGAATTTTCATAGCTACAAATGCGATTCAGGCGCCGGCTGTAAAGGAGGAGCTACCGGAGATACCACTTTCAAACATTATTCTTGAGCCTGCCTTTAAAGATACTGCGGCAGCTATAGGATACTCATCAATTATTATCAACAATATCTATCCAGGCTCTGTTATGATTGTTCTTGCATCTGACCACCTGATTAAAGATGAACAGGGCTTCAGGGGTGCACTATCTACAGCTATTGAGGTTGCAGATAGAGACGACGCA
>JAUYTH010000213.1 GCA_030695165.1 Bacteroidales bacterium | reverse complement strand
TAAACAGGTAAATGATGGAATAAGACCACCTCAAACAGAAACGGTTATTTTGAAAAGAGGGAGTGGAAGGTTATTAGGCGAGGTTATCTACACCCCACCAAGAGGAGTACAAGTTATTAAAGAGAAGCTGAATAATCTGTTGGAATATATTAATGACGATGTAAAGTATCCTTATGATCCTTTACTAAAAATAGCTGTCTCTCATTATCAATTTGAAGCCATTCACCCATTCAGGGATGGCAATGGAAGAACCGGAAGAGTTTTGAGCATTCTGCTTATGATTCAAAAACATTTACTGGATGTGCCGATTCTTTATTTAAGTGCGTACATCATAAGAGAAAAAGAGGAATATTATGAGTTACTTAAAAACGTAACGGCACACAGAAACTGGAGTCAATGGATTATATATATGCTTAAAGCAATTGAAGAGACCTCCAGATACACAATAAGCAAGATTGAGGAGATTGATAGACTTTTCACAAGAACAAAAGAGTTAATCAATACAAGATATCCATCCATTAGAAAAGAGTTTATTGAAAAATTATTTGAACAGCCATATATAAGTCCCAAAAAATTGCTGGATAATAATATGAAAAGTTTAAATACAGCAAAAAAATACCTTATTCAACTTGAAGAGATGGGTATTCTAACAAGTAAAAAGATAGGCAAAGAGGTTGTCTATATCAATATAGACCTATTTAATATCCTGGCTGAATCATAGCCTTTAACAGTTGCACGAATGGATACACTTCTGCTGATAATCTCAATTCTCCTGCTGCTTGCCGGAATTGCCGGTTCGGTGCTGCCTGTGCTGCCGGGGCCGCCGCTGGCTTTTGGCGCCCTTATTCTGCTTCACATTACCAAGTATGCCCAGTTTAGCACAACTCTGCTGGTTGTTCTGGGGGCGCTAACGGTTTTTGTAACAATTGCAGATTACTTTATCCCCGCCTGGACCACCGGTAAATTCGGGGGAAGCAGATATGGCACCCGGGGTGCCGTTGCTGGGATGATAGTAGGTCTCTTCTTCGGGCCTTTGGGTCTGATTATAGGCCCATTCATCGGCGCCTACCTGGGCGAGCTGCTCGGCGGCCAAAACTCACAATTCGCACTCAAATCTGCCATCGGCTCCTTTATCGGCTTCCTGCTCGGAACCGGCCTCAAACTCATCTTGTCGTTGGTGATGCTATATTATTGGATTGACAGTATTTTGTGAAACCGGACTATGCTCTAATAGCGGCGATTCCGGGAAGCTCAATTCCTTCAAGGTATTCCAGCATTGCGCCGCCGCCGGTAGATACATAGCTCACTTTGTTTGCAAAGCCCATCTGGGTAACTGCAGCTACAGAATCGCCGCCGCCCACCAGGGTGAAGACGCCGGTTGAGG
>JAUYTH010000207.1 GCA_030695165.1 Bacteroidales bacterium | reverse complement strand
CAAGAGCAGGTTAACCTTATTGCAAGCAATTTAGTTCTGCCTGAGGATGATTCAATAATTACCTCATATCTCTATAGTTCAATAAAGAGTATTTACTCAAAAGGGGTGATGGATGAGATGCCGGATACCTCATATTCAAAGGGCGTTGTGGCAATTATTAAGTATGGAAAGCCTACCCTCCATCCTCTTAGGAATCTTTTTACTCCTGGCGAAGCATCTGCACACCTGAAAAAAATGATGTCAGATAGATTTCCGGGTGCAGATGAACTTATTCTTAGAGCTATCCCTTCGCAGACTATGCCGGCTAATCTGTTCTTTGATAATAATATGACACAGCTTGTGCTTAAGAACCAGATTGCAGATATCTCACCAACAAAGGGTGTAATCTATACCGGACAGTTAATTATAAGTAACGGAGAGAGTGTTACTGCAGAGAGTGAACAGCTGCTTGATTCTTTCAAGGCAGAATATGAACTCAGTATGGGCTTTTCGGGAAGTTTTCTGTTGCTTAAATTGGGCTATGCTCTTATTATTTTGCTCATATTATTGATCTTAGTTGTGGTGATTTACTATCTGGACAGAGAGATTCTTAACCAACCAAACAGATTTAATTTCATTCTTCTTCAGTTTATTTTGGTAGTAATTTCTACAATTGTGGTTATGGATACAGGGCAGGAGTATCTGATGGTTTTCCCTTTTAGTGTTATTGCTCTATATCTCACATCTTTGTACTACTCAAGAGTTGTTATTCCTGTCTATATGATTGTTATGTTACCTGTAATATTTATTACAATAGGTGGCTTTGAACTCTATTTCCTCAATATTGTATCCGGCACAGCCGTTTTTTACACTTTTCAATATCTGGACAGAGGATGGAGACAATTTGTCAATTCCCTTTTTGTTTTTGTTACCCTTTCGCTCACCTATTTAACTCTAAGGATGGTTGAAGATGGCACGCTGGAGAGTGTAACCAGATTAACCTTTATATATTTTGCCTGGAACTCTGTTCTTATTATTGCTGCATATCCACTGCTCTATCTGTTTGAAAAAATTTTCGGGCTTCTCTCCAACTCCAGACTCAGAGAGCTCTCAGATACCACAACTACACTTCTCTCCTCTTTGGCAGAGAAGGCTCCCGGAACTTTTCACCACTCGCTGCAGGTTGCCAACCTGAGCGAGAGTGCAGCAAGAGAGATTGGTGCCTATGCTCTGCTTGCAAGGGTCGGGGCTCTATATCACGATATAGGCAAGATCTCCAACCCCCCATTCTTCATCGAAAATCTTCCTGCAGGAGAGAGCAGCCTTCACTCCGATCTTCCCGGTGAGGAGAGTGCAAAGATTATTATTCAGCACGTAGATGAGGGAGTTTTAATCGCCCGAAAAGCAAGACTGCCTCAAATGGTAATAGATTTTATTCTCACCCATCACGGAAAAACGCAGGTGGGCTATTTCTACAATAAATATGTAAACAACGGAGGCGACCCTGCAAATATTGCTCAGTTCACCTACAAGGGAGAGCTTCCAAAAACCAAAGAGCAGGTTATAGTAATGATGGCAGATGCTGTCGAGGCCTCATCGCGAAGTCTCAAGGACCACACGAGGGAGAGCATATGCGCATTGGTAGACAAAATGATAGATGAGAGAATTAATGAGAAACAGCTTATTGAAGCAGATATCTCAATAAAAGAGATATATGCTATCAAAGAGGCGTTCAAACAAAAGCTTGGCCAGGTATACCACTCACGACTGAAATACCCCGAGCGCAAAAAGGGCGTAAAAATAAAACCATCGTAAATTAATGTATGAAGTAATGGATAATAAAGTGAAGATAAACAAAGATAATATTGACTCTTCAAAAGGAAAGAGTTCAATTAAGGAGATCACTTTACTTTTTCTAAAGCTTGGTTCAACTGCATTTGGAGGACCAGCCGCTCATATAGCAATGATGGAGAGCGAAGTTGTCCGTAAAAGAAAATGGATGGACCACCAACACTTCCTGGATCTTATAGGAGCGACTAACCTGATTCCGGGGCCAAACTCGTCGGAGATGGCAATGCATTGTGGTCACGAACGGGGCGGATACAGAGGGCTCCTGGCAGCGGGAGCAGCATTTATTCTGCCGGCCGTGATAATAACAATGCTCTTTGCGTGGCTCTACTCAAAATATGGAACTCTTCCCCGTGCAGAGCAGTTTATATACGGAATAAAGCCGGCAGTGGTAGGGATAATTCTTTACGCTCTGTATGGTCTGGGTAAAAAGGCTTTCAAAAATAACCTATTAATTGCCCTGGGAGTTATAACACTTGGGGTGACATTTATTGGAGTGGGGGAGATTACCGCCCTTTTTGCCTGTGGTTTCGCAGGGGTGGCAATCTATCTATTTAAAACAAAAGTTATTAAAGGAGATAAACTGTTTCAGTTTGCTCCTATAGCTATTACCCCCTTTTTAAAGTATTTGTTCCCGGTGGCAGTTGGAGGGGTTGTTTCAATTTCTGCGATGAAGATCTTTTTGACCTTCCTTAAAGTGGGAGCACTTCTCTACGGAAGCGGGTATGTCCTCTTTGCATTTCTTGACAGTGAGCTTGTATCTGCAGGTCTTTTAACAAGAGAGCAGC
Organism: Bacteroidales bacterium; assembly: GCA_030695165.1. GTDB lineage: Bacteria > Bacteroidota > Bacteroidia > Bacteroidales > UBA932 > Bact-08. Next base: position 630 of record JAUYTH010000207.1, on the reverse strand, counting down.
TGATGGATGCCGTTGCAGTGGGGCAGTTCACCCCAGGTCCGGTGCTATCTGCAGCAACTTTTGTAGGGTGGCAACTCTACGGATTCCCCGGAGCTGTTGCAGCAACCCTTGGTATCTTCCTTCCCTCATTTCTTTTTGTCTCTTTGCTAAACCCTCTGATTCCCAAAATGAGAAAATCAGCCATTGTCTCTGCATTTATGGATGCCATAAATGTAGGATCTGTTGCGGTGATTATGGCAGTTGTAATCTCAATGGGGAGAGATGCCATCGTAGACTGGCGTTCTATTTTGATTCTGCTGATAAGCATATTTGTCGCATTTAAATTCAATAAGTTAAACAGTGCATTCATTGTAATAGGAGGCTCCCTGCTGGGATATTTGCTATTGCTTGTTTAGAGATATGTGTTTAAAAAAAATATTTTACAACAAGAGTCTAAGGATTATTGTTATAGTTTTTACCTCTGTTTTTTTCTCTCTGATCTTATTACGGGGAGCAATCCTTAGGTGTGCATTCAATGGGTTTGCCAATAATTTGAATGAGAGGTACTCTCTTGTAGTAGATTATGGTAAGCTCAAACCGTATGGAGTATCGGGTATTGTGGCAGAGAATCTCTGTTTGTACCAAAAGGAG
>JAUYTH010000192.1 GCA_030695165.1 Bacteroidales bacterium | reverse complement strand
TTTTTTAGAATCTTTTAAAACCTGTACCTTCAACTGCCTGGTAAAAGTTCCAGGTGAACTCTCTTTCCAAGGAGTTGCGCCCAAGATCTTCAATCCATCTGCAGTAAACTTAGTATCTGAGAGTGTCAATTCACAAACTCTATGGGTATAGATAACTACTGCTTCAACAATAACTTCATCTCCCTCCTTATAAAACTCTTTTTTATCTCCTGTTATGCTTAACTTTATTTCACAGGCCAAACCAACAGTAGTAACTAATGTGGCGATCAACAGAGTGCTCAAAAATTTTCTTTTCATAATATAATAACTAATTAATTTCCAATATTATAAACACCATCTTTTAGAACAATTTTCAATTCAAAAGGGAGGGTGACTATCTCTAAAACAAGAAGTGGGTCATCCAGCTTAGAAAAGTTGCCGGTATAATTATAATTGAGATTCTCATCATATGAAATTGATATATTATACTGTCTTCTAATCTCATCTAGTACACTCTTAAGAGGCTCTGCCCTAAATAAAAAATTATTCTCAACCCAACTGTTTTTTATCTCATAAAGATTGGATATCTCAGTAGTAAAGTTGCCGGCTTCACTCTTAAATAGCCTTGTATTTTTTTCAAGTGTCATTCCCGCCTCCAGACCATCTGCCTCAACACCAACCTTACCGCTGTAACAGGTTACGCTAAAGTTATCCTCTCTTGAGAAGACATTAAATTTTGTTCCCAAAACAGATACAACCCCGTTAGATGAATTTACCTTAAAATCTGAACCCCTCATAACAGTATAAAAAATCTCTCCACTCATTTTAACAACCCTTTGGCTGAACCATAAAAGCGGTTTATAGCTGATACTGCTTTGTGAGTTTAATATAGCACTACTTCCATCGGGAAGAGTTACTGCCACTCTCTCACCTGTTGCGGCTTCAAAGCTCTTCACATAAAGTGTGGGAATAAGTAAAATAGCAACAAACGCCGCTGCAACTGCCGTTGCAAATTGGAATCTGCTTTTATACCTTAACAGAAAGGACGTTTTTACAACCAATGGTTCTACAGAGACAATCTCTTCAAAATGGTCTGTCCAAATCTGCTCTTTGGTTTTTTTCCACTTAGGTTCTACCTTTATATTTTTCATCTCTTAAAAATTTGGAGATTATTTTTAATCTATTTATTGACTAAAGTTTTTTTCTTATTGCCCAAGTCTTCTTTTCAACAGAGCAAGTGAGTTGCTTATCCGTTTCTCAACCGCCTTCACACTTATATTCAAACTCTGTGCAATCTCTTCGTATTTAAGCCCTTGCGACCTGCTCATTAGAAATGCCTCTCTCTGCTGCCTGGTCATATCAAATAATGCTTTAGAATACAATTGCTTAAGATCCTGATACTTTAAATTATCCTCTCCTGTCAATTCGCTATTCTCTATTGTAATAGAATTTGCAAAGTTTAGCTCTGTTTTTTTGCGCCTTATTTTTGATATAAAGGTGTCTGAGGCCATTTTATATAGAAGATTTTTATCTCTGTCAGGATGAATGTATATCCCCTTCTCCCAAATTCTGGTAAACACATCCTGGGCAATATCTGAAGCCATCTCCTCATCGGAGCATTTATAGAATATAAAACTCCTTATTGAATCGAATTTTTGGTCAAACAGATATTTAAAATCCTCTTTGGTCAATTTTTTCATTCTTTACACTATTACCGAACGAAACTTAATATACCCTAATCAATATTTAAAAAAAACCAGAGATAACCCTGGTTTTTTACAAATATACAATATTAATATATGAAGATTTATCTCTTTTTACTTTTATCGTCTTTAACGTCGTTGTAATCCAGCCCTTCACGGTAGACGCTCATTGCTGCAAGACTCATACCCATACTTGAGTAGCCTCCGTCGTGATAGAGGTTCTGCATTGTAACCTTTTTTGTAAGATCAGAGAATAGAGTTATGATATAGTCTGCACACTCCTCTCCTGTTGCATTTCCGAGCGGAGACATTCTTTCTGAGAAGTCATAGAGTTTGTCAAATCCCATAATTCCTCCACCGGCTGTTGTAATTGTAGGTGATTGGGAAATTGTGTTGATTCTAATGTTCTTCTCACGTCCATAGATGTAACCGAAACTCCTTGTTATAGACTCCAGTAAAGCTTTCGCATCTGCCATATCGTTATAACCATAAA
>JAUYTH010000191.1 GCA_030695165.1 Bacteroidales bacterium | reverse complement strand
GACCACGCCTCTTTTTATACGAAAGAGGTGCCTGTGCTCTACTTTACAACCGGTGTTCACAAGGAGTACCATACACCATCAGATGATTTTGATCTGATAAACTTTGCCGGCCTAAAAATGGTTACGGACATTATATCCGATATCGTATATAACATCTCTGAGAAGGGATTTGTCCCTGTTTATCAAAAGTCAGAAGCACCGGTTTCTAGTGCCAGAAGTTCTTTTAAGGTTACCCTGGGAGTTATCCCCGATTTTACCTATGAAAAAGGGGATGGTTTTAGGGTTGGTTCTGTTTCCGATGGCAGACCTGCCCAGAGAGCAGGTATGAAAGAGGGTGATATAATAATAAGTATGAATTCAAAAAAGATAAACAACATATATGACTATATGTCTGCCCTAGGTGAATTAAAACAGGGTAGTAAAGCTCAGGTAATAATAAAACGAGACTCAACTGAGATAACCCTACAGATTGATTTGTAGAAATACTATAACTATACTAAAGCAACTAACGTGTTATATACTCTTGTCAATAGTAATTTAAACTATAATATATGAAAAACTTCCTGTTTTGGTTTCTTGCGGTTATAATAACAATCACAGCAGTATTATACCAGAGATTAACCGGCCCTACAAATCCGAAAAGGGTAAAATTCTCAATTGATAACATTGATTACAGAGTGAAATTTCCAAGAACGTCAGAGACTTTGGTTACCCTTAGTGATGCAGTTAAAAGAGATAATTGGAATAATTACTCTAAGCTTGAATTTCAATTAAATCCTGTTTTGCCGGATAATTTTACAATTAAAATTCTATATAAAAGGTATCCCGGAAGTGACTCTCTTAAAAAAATTGAGACAAAAGTTAACAATGGAGTTTACTCCTTTGAGTTTCCCTCACAGCCTCCTGCAGGGAAACTAATCTACTATCCCGTAGTAGTAAGAGAGGATAAAGAAATGGTTCTCTGTGAGGAGGAGGGTGTTATAATAAGATTTAAATCACCCGTTCCCTCATTTGTGCTTATACCGCATATATTACTGATGTTTATTGCTATGCTTTTGGCAAATTACTCAGGCATAACAGCTCTTTTCTTATATGAAAGATCTGTTAAGTACGGTTTCTTTGTGTTAATTGCATTAGGAACCGGTGGGTTAATTTTAGGCCCTATTGTCCAGAAGTATGCATTTGGAGCTTTCTGGACAGGATGGCCATTGGGAGAAGATCTTACCGACAATAAGACACTTTTCGCATTTCTCTTTTGGGTGACAGCACTTATCCTTAACAGATCCAAACCACGCAAATATCTTCTGATATTGGCTGCTGTTATTACTCTGTTGGTATACAGCATTCCCCACAGTACTGCTGGAAGTGAGTATGATCACGAAAAGGGAGCTGTCGTGACAGGAAGATAAAAACAGACAGCTCCGATATTGTATCTAATATTTAGTATTTGTGTGCGTCCGGACGGTTTATATCTTCATTACTCATTTTTGTTTTTGTGAGCGACCTCCATACGTAAATTACATACCCCAGTACAAAAGGGATAAACAAAGACGCATAGGCCATTACTTTAAGAGTGAACTCACTTGAAGAGCTGTTATAAAGAGTAAGTGATTGCTGGATATTTACATTCGAAACAAAAAATGCGGTATTATTAAAAGCTGCACATATAAGTATACTCCATACAGCGAGGACTACACCTCCCCCTGTAAGAAAAAAGCTGTTTTTACCTTTAAATAGTAGGGCAGTACCTATACCCGCCAATACTAGAACAACTCCCGTAGCCAGCATTATCGCAGGCCAAATAAGCTCAACCATATTGAAGAAGTACTTATATTTAACAGGAGATATTAACCCGTTCTCCGGACTTACGGAGTATCCTGTCATAGTAAACAGAGCTGCCAGCAGAGCTACAAAGCCAAGAACAAATGCTACTCCTGTAACTTTAATCTGAACTTTTGCCTTTGAAACGAGAGAGTCAAGATCAATCTGTTTAATAACATAGAGAAGCCCCAGAGTCCTGGCTGCCAGATATACTACAATGCCCATTAAAAGGTTAAAAGGGACGGCAATTGCGTCAAGTCCGTGCCATCCGTTTGTCCAGTATGAGATGACTGGATTGGCAATGTTGGTAATACTCATCTTATTCATAACGAAAGAGCCGCCGGTGAAAAAAGTACCTACAGCAACTCCGATTAAAATTGTACCAAGCATACCGTTAAGAAAGAGAAATACCTCATAGCTTTTTGATCCAAGAAGGTTCCCGGCTTTACCTCTGTATTCAAATGAGACTGCCTGAATTACAAAAAGAAAGAGAATTGCCATCCAGAGCCAGTATGCACCTCCGAAACTTGTAGAGTAGTATAGAGGAAATGAGGCAAAAATAGCCCCTCCAAATGTTACAAGGGTTGTAAAGGTGAGCTCCCATTTATGCCCAAGTGCGTTAATGAGAAGTGTCTTCTCATTGTTGCTTTTAGCCGTCCCAAACAGAAGAGATTGTCCTCCCTGAACAAACATTAGAAAAACCAGAATAGCACCCAGCAGAGAGACAAGCAGCCACCAGTAATGTTGAAGAAAATATAGCATAAC
>JAUYTH010000188.1 GCA_030695165.1 Bacteroidales bacterium | reverse complement strand
AAATGGAAACCTGTCTGCCGTTGGAAATTCATCATCTGCAAGAGCCAGTTTATTAAAACCAAGCTCTGTCTGCATATAATAGAGAAACGAGAGAGAGTGTTGTTTAGCCTTTTCCAGCTCTTTGGCACGCTGCTCTGCTGTTAGTTCAAGGATGTTGGTATAGTAGTCGTTGCCCTCTATTGGCCAGTTAATCATATACTTGTTATTTGGCAACTTGCCGTAGGTAATCATCATCTGCGGGCTCCACAGACGCTGCTTCTCCTTTGGATTTTTGCACCTCTTGCTTATTGTAGAGCAGTAGAATAGTGTAGGGTTGTAATTGAGTGGCTTTGCAATGGTCATATCCCTGTCATACTCCTTGAGAACCATCACATAGGTGAGATCCTGAATAATATCATTCTCCTGAAGTGGAGCGATCACCTCTCCCGTTACCGCCCTAGAGTCCATCCCGATAGAGTAGCCTACTCCAACCTTTTTGGCAATATCTCCCAGTTCGGTGGCATCTATTAAAACCTTTGCAGATATATTTACTGTTTGCCCATCTCTCTCCACGCCTAATGTCCAATGCCCGCCCGGGTTGCCAGCAATAGTGCCGGCAATAGTGCCGGTGTTATTGCCGGTGCTGTTGCCGGCAATTGTGCTCACTGTGCTGCGGAACCAGACAGTGAGAAGCCTCTCTTTTGCGGCCATATTTGCGAAGATCTTTGCCCCGACAGATGGTTCAAAAAGTGTATTGGAGACCCATCCGGTCTTAAGCCCCTGAATACCGCCATACCTCATTTCCAGAGAGTCTCTAAATCTGCCCCAGATTCCACCCTTTAACTTATGGTTACCATCTGCAGCACTCACTCCCGAAGATGTGAGCATCCCGCCAAGCCAGTCAAACTCTTCAATTATGAGTGTCCTGGCTCCCATTGCAGCTGCCCGGATTCCGGCGGCAGTGCCGCTTGCACCACCTCCAACAATCACAACATCGTAGCTGGTTCGGCTCTTTAATTTTTCTGTGTATCTGTTCCCAAATCTGTCTGTAGCGACAACTGTAACTTCTGAGGTCTCACTTTTTGGTTTCGCCCGAAAAAGTTTATCTGTTAGTGACGGGTAGATCCATTTATGCTCAAGCTTATCTTTGTTTGAATAGATCTCTCTTGCCATCGGGTCATACCCCTCAAACCTCTCCATTGAAGATGTAAGCACCCCATCTTCATAAAGCTCCACTCTCCACAAAGGGTCATAATTCCAGATATTTGCAACGATATAGCCTTTGAAAGCGAGATCATCTTCTGCTGTGTAGAGGCGCATCTGATGCTCTTTTGGCTTACCCGAAGATTTATAGTGCCAACTTAGAGAGTCGCCATTGGCAATATAAACTCCATACCCTTTGGGAGTTCCATCTGTGCACAACTCTCCCTGCCACCAGGCGCCCGACATAGCTGCCGTAACGTGTTCAAAGAGATTTGCAGATATAACCTCATTGTGGTTAGTGTGCATATGGCCCGAAATGATGTGGGTATTGTAGGGCTCCAGAATTTTGTAGAGTCCTTTGTGGTTTGCCATTGTAGTACCAGCTTTCTCGTAGCTAAACTTGTCACGATCCTTTTTGCCGATTGTGGTTGGAATATGTAGCGCCACCACCACAGTAGAGCCTTTGGGAACATAGGCCAAATCTCTTTCCAGCCAACTTAACTGCTTCTCTTCCAGATACCCTATATAGTAATACTCTCTTCCTACATAGAAGCAGTCATTGAGAACAACATAGTGAATCTTACCCACATTAAACGAGTAGTATGAGGGGCCAAACATCTGCTCATACTTCCATTGTGTAGTCTCAAAAGATCGTCCGGAGTTAACCATATCGTGATTACCCATTGCGTTAAAAAAGGGAATTCCGCTTTTTGCCATCACCCGGTTATATTCGGGATAGAGTTTATGATCGTGAGAGATAAGGTCACCTGGAGCTATTCCGTGAAAGGGGATTTTGTAACCGGATACTGTGTTCTTAATATCGGCAACACCCTCTTCAAGCAGCTTAAACTCCTTTGCAGAGTATATCTGAGGATCTGCCACTACAACAAAACCGTGTGATATGTCACTAATCTCTTTTTTGTTGAGAATGAAGTCGTAACTTTTTCTCTTACTCTCTTTTGGTTCTATCGGGAGAAAGAACTTTACAACTCCATCGATTACCGGAACGGTGTAACCGGCAGGAAGAGAGAGATAAACAAAGCTACTCTCATCTGCAGCCTCAAGTGTGTAACGTCCGCTATTGCCGGTAACGGCAAAGTTCTTACCATCTGTAACAACAACTCCTGCCACAGGGGCAGAACCGGCAGTAACCCTGCCTTTTATTGTAACTGCCTGCAAGACTATGCCGCAAAGCGAGAATATTACTATTAATGAAAGGGTTATTGCTCTTCTCATACTTTTTTAAAATTAGAGTTTATCCAAAATCATCCAACATTGATAGAGGGCACGCGGCACGTGGAAACAACCTTTCCATTTACCCCCCTTAAGATCCAGCAGAACCTCACCACGACGGTTGAGATAGCCAAACCACTCTTTGTGCTCTTTGTCCTTGAATTTGTCCCAGCTATATTGGTGCAGCTTCTCAAACCATTTGAGCGACTCTTCGCTTCCCGTTAATTGATAGGCTTTTAGCATTGTAATCATACTCTCCACGTGGACCCACCACAATTTTTGGTCCCACTCCAGCTGCTGGGTAGGGTGTCCTTTTACATCCATAAAGTAGAAGATTCCCCCATACTCTTTATCCCACCCATACTCTATGGTTTTTAAAGCTATCTCTACCGCTTTTTTAATAATATCATCTCTGCCAAGCTTTACTCCAAGATCCATTATAAACCACATAGCCTCCAGTGAGTGACCGGGATTTATTAACCTCCCCTCAAATGAGTCGCTAAACTCTCCCCCTACTGTCACATTTTCCAGAATCAATCCCAGATCTTCTCTGTAAAAAACATTTAGAACCTCATCCAGACAGGTGTTGATTGTCTTATCTACCAAATCTTTATCTACAAGATGCTCTATCTCAAGAGCAAGATTGCACATTATCATTGGCAGGGAGAACCCCTTTAGCTCTCTGGTTCCGGGATAGGCTTTGTTCCACATCCCTTTAGGGTTATCCTGTTTCTCTATTATCTTATTGAATGTCTTTTTTGCGATCTCTCCGTACTCTTTGTTTCCGGTTGCCAGGCTAAGCTGAGCAAATGCCATTGTTGCAAAGGTGTAGGAGAAGATATTGTATGGTTGTATTAGGGGCTTCCCCTCTTTGGTAAGAGAGAAGTACCAGTTGTAATCTCCGTCGTGCCCATATTTGTTCAAAAACTCTGCCCCCTGCACTGCACACTCGAGCCACTCTCTCCTCTTCTCTACCCTGTTGTACATCATTGAGAAGAGCCACACCTGACGACCCTGCAGCCAGACAAACTTATCGGTATCATAAACTTTACCCTCTCTGTCAAGACAGGTAAAGTACCCCCCAAACTCATTATCCTGTGAATTATCCAGCCAAAATGGGAGAATATTATTTAAAAGCTCATCTCTATATTGATTCGCCAATAATTGAAAATCCATCTTATCTTTTATTATCAAAAGTTCTTAAATATTCGGTATATCTGTTGTACAGATGCCCTGCCTGCAAATATGCCGACTGTGGACTCATAAAGTGTGAGAACTCAAAGGTTACTGCATTTGTGTAACCCGCTTTCTCTGCCAGCTTCAGTTTTAAAAGCAGCTTCTCCCACTTGATGGGTAGAAACTTAATCGGCATATCTCTGTCAAAGGTCTCGGAGTTAGTCCAGCACTCAAGACCGTGTTTATCTGCCAGTTTTTTATTGATTGTAAGAAAATCTACCAGCTGGTCATACTCAACGTGTCCATCCTGAAAGGCAACAATATCTACTGCGCCCTTAATTCCGGCGAAAATCTCATCCCACTCCTGCTCGTGACTTGAGAGTGAAACAGATTCATCTTTATTTGTTTGTGAGTTGTACTGGCTGATATTCTTAATGCCGTCTATATATGGCGAGATCATCGTTGGGAGTCCGCCAGATACCTCTTTGCAATATCTCCCGAGCCCGGCATAGAGATCTATAATCTTACCTGTTTTACGGCTGCACTCCTGAGATATATACCACCCCGAGAAAGATTTATAGTGACCATATCTCTCCCACACCTCATCTATAACCTGCCGGTTTATCTCCGCCTCCTTCTCGTAATCTCCTCTATCCCAGTATTTACCTGAGTCATACAACCCAAAGAAGAACTTCATCCCCCATTTGTCGCTCAGGTTGAGGTACATCTCAACCAGATCTACCGGAGGGGTGTAACAACCCGCTCTCTCGGTGAGCACTCTAGATGGGAAGGTCTGCCAGCGTCTGTATCCGCTGCGAATGAGTATAACGGTATCTATCCCGGCCGCTTTCATATAGCCGAAATCTCTGTCCCACTCATCTGCTCCCCAGTTCTGGTGAGGGATGTCGTGGCTTATTTCATCCAGGAAAGTGCCTTTTAACCTCATAGTTATAGAATTTGTTGTTATACAAATATGTTTAAATCTATTTTTGTGCGTTTGCAGCGTCAATTCCCGCTTTGACAAACTGCCACTGACTGTTCTGTTTTAAATGGATCATATCAAAAAAGAAGTAGCCGTCTCCCGCATTGATGCAAGCATCAACAGAGCTGGAGATTGCCTGCCCCACATTAACACCTGCAGGAACCTGGCTTGGGTAGAAGAAGTTTCCGTCGGGACCTCCCGAGATTGGAACATCACCCATTGTCACCTCTTTTGCCTTTAGGCAGAAACCCTGCATTGTCCACTCAGTTGTGCCATATACCTTGTTTGCCGCTGCGTAGGCGCCAATAAGCAAGAAGTCCAGATGGTCTGCATAACCGAAGTTTTTATAATCTGCAGTAGCCCAGCTATATTTTGACGATGTGTTGTATTTTGGACTTGCCCAGTTTACGCCAACATCGTAATACGATGAGTACCAACCTCCTACATATATTCCAAAATCAATGTTGGGGTTAACTCCTTTCACCCTGCCCTTTGCCTTTACAACAAAGTCGTGAATAACCTTAACCCTAAACTCCAGCCACTTCTTAAAATGTTTGGGAAGCGGGTTTGGCAACTGACCAACCTTGGTTCCGGGAGGGATAATATCGTTGGGGAAATTTGTAACCTTCTCGCCAATATAGCTCTCAAACTTCTGTCTGGTATATGCAGAGAAATCACTCTCAAACCCGTCGAAACGACCTCTGTCCAGAACAATTCCGTCCAGTGCGGGGTATCTTGCCAAATCTTCCAGCATTGTGCAGATATACTCCTGCACTTCGTCTCTTACAGGGTTGAAGAATTTGGCATTATCTTCGGTTTGCATTATGCTCTTTATTCCGGTTGTGGTGTTTAGCTCTGTAGCCCAGCTGCTCTTTGTGTTGTCACGAAAAAGCATCCCCTGCGACCCCAGGCTTGTGGAATTTCCTCCGGTAAATGTGTTTATGGCTGCGTAGACCTTAAGACCGAGCTTATGCCCCTCATCTATAAAGACTTGCAGATAGTCCCAGGTTGCAGTTCTCACCACTTTTGTATATCCGCCGGGCAACCAGGCACCAAGCCAACTTACTTTATCTACAACATTTGAATTGAAGAGAATATCCCCTGTTGTTGGTCTTACATCTACAATAACGTGAGTAAACCCATTATTTTTGGCTATAATAAGATCTCTGGTAATATTCTCCTTACTGTTTGCAAAATCGGGGAAATTTGCCGCCGCATCTATCCATAAATATTTTGGTTTTGCAGAGTTAAGTACTACCTCCTCCTGGGGCCATTCCCACTCCGGAGTTACCGGTGCCTTACTACAGGCGGTAAGTAAATTGATAACTAATAGCGGCATAGCCAGCACTGTCAAAATCTTCATAATAATCCTGTTCACAATTTCGCAATTTTTATTTTTCCCGAATATCACATAAAAAAGGCAATATTTTCGGTACTCCCCGTGAGGGGAGCACCGAAAATCACCTTAAAGTTAATTACTATTTATCAATACAATCAAATTCCCAGGCTACAAGACTGCGACAGTTACCATCTGTGTAGTAAAGTCTCAGTTTATAACCATCCGGAGAAGGTATCATAAGAATGTCGCTTGATGCAAACACAGGAGTACCAAACTTACGCTCATTGGTTGTAAAGACTCTGGAAGGAGAGTTATCCATCCTGTCTGTAAACTGGGTAAGTGTAGTTACATCAAACATATAACCAAGACACTGGCTGTATGTAAAGTGCATTCCGCCATATACTGCCACATAGGTTGCTTTGTTAAACTCAACAGCATCAACTGTGTTGAAGTTTGAGTTTGCACCCCATTGTGAGGTTGCCAGCATAGCAACACCATTATTGGTTGCACCGTTAACTGCATTTATTTTGTTACCGGTTCCACCATAGTTGGTAATAAAGTAGTTTCCGTTTGTGTTTGTTGAACCGTAAACCACATCGGTATTACCGGAGTTCCAGTTTACAATGTTGGTTGCTACTATAGCTTCCGGTTGCCCAACAACTCCGTCTGTGATTACCCATCTCATAAACTCGTTATGTGCAGGAGGGTTGGCCCAGGCCCAGGTTGGAACGGTAATAATTGCATTTTTAGTAACATCTCCCTGTACAGAGATCTTTGCACCCAGCCTTACACCTTTACCCAGAGTATAGGTCATTGTGATAAACTCCTCCGGTGCTTTGGTTACAGAGTTGGTCTTCCATATTTTGAATACAGCATTCTTTACAACATTGTTGCATAGGAGCATATTTCCTGCTTTATCTGCAGTTATTGCGCCTCCTGTAAGGTCCATACTTCCGGCTATTAGTCCAAGTTTCTCTCCTGTTGTACTGTTAAAGTAGTGCTGCTCTGTACCTACACTTAGAATTAGATGGTTACCGATAGCTGCAAGAGTGTGATTCTTGTTGGCTCCGTTTGTAATACCATATTTTATGCTAAGATCGTTAGCCCAAAGTTCACTCTGGCTGCCGGGACGGAAACCATAATTAATTTTTGGAGGGATAGTCTTCTTAACAGTGTAGTTGGCTTTTGAAACTCCATCGTGAGCAGTTACGGTAAAGACAACCTCCTGAGAGTAGTCTCTCGGTACAGATGGGTCGGGAGAGATTGTAGCGTGTGCAGATACCGCGATAGAGGCTGTAGACATACCAAGATTGTCAATGGTTATAAGAGAGATGCTCTTGGCATCTTCGTCAATAACACCTGTAATTGATGGTGTATTGAGTGTGAAGTTTATAATTGCACACTTGTTGCTTTTGGTTCTTACTCCGGATATTCTGTAGCTCTTAACAGTGCCGTCTGCCTTTGTAACTTTAATCGGGTTCTGTTTTGTAAGATCCATCACTGCAAGGCCCGGTTCAATAAATGTGTTGTCATCCAGGTTTGCAGATACCTTCATTTTGGTAATCTCGGTAGGGTTTGTACTCTCTACCGGGTAGAACCAGGGAATAGGAATCACCAGGTCTGTAATATCCGGATTGGATATCTGCAGTGTGAATTTTGCATTTGCATCATTCTTAAACTCTCCGTCGGAGAATTGTGCCGACAGGCTGTTTAGCCCTTGTCTCACCTCAAGGGGAACAAGTACTTCGGGTTTGTGACATCCGCTCAAAATTGTGAGCAGAACAGCCAAAAATATGAATATATTCTTTTTCATAACTCCTTTCAATTTTACCTCCATTCAGGATATTGTTGTACTGCTGTATTATTCATCAACTCAGTCTCCGGAAGAGGAATTCTGTACATCTTCTCCTGGAATGAGCGATTTTGCTTGTCGCAATCTACATAAAAGTAGGTGTATATTGCACCCTCTCTTACAATCTTTAGCCCGTGAACACGGCTTGCTGCTCCGTTGTATTTAATGTGAGCAAGTCTCCAGCGACGCATATCCCAGTACAGATGACCTTCATACGCGAGTTCAATTTTACGCTCCTGTCTTATGGCCTCCATAAGGTCTGCTCCACTCTTGTCGCTGTACGGGAGGTTAACCCTCTCTCTAATCTTTCTAACATCTGCATTGGCAACAGTAACGTTGTTTAACATAAAGGCTGCCTCTGCTCTGTTAAGATAGACCTCTGCCATACGGATAGAGACCCAGGTTTGAGTACTTGCCTGAGAGTTAAGATCTATATGACTCTCATCTACCAGCTTTCTCAGGTAGTATCCTGTTGTAGATCTTCCCGAAGGGTTAGGATCATCTTTGAATACACTAAAGCCATCTTTTCCGTTTACGTAAGTCTCAATAGCTCTGCCTTTCCAGCTTGCTCCGTTATATAGAATTGAAGCGTGAAACCTAACCTCAAGCTCAGAATATGGAGGAGTTGTGGTTGTTCCGTTTACATTGCGCCAAGTTGCCCAGTTAGGGAACCCTCCAGTGGCCTTCTCATAAGACTCAACCATCTCCTGAGTTGGTGTTGCACGACCTCCAACTCCAGGCACATCTCCGCCAGGTGAAAAAAGCTTATTAAAGTTGTGAGTAGGACCGCCGGTCTGCATATAGTTGAACTCAAGAATTGACTCTTTGTTTCCTGTTGTTGCAGATTTAAACACTTTCTGATAATCTGCCACACTATTTGCTTTTGGCAAATCGTAAATGCCGATGTTAATCACAGAGTCTGCAGCATCTTTAGCCACCTGCCATTTTTTGGCATATAACATAGCTCTGGATTGCATAGCAAACGCAGCACCTTTGGAAACCCTGCCGGTGTTTGCACCTGTCCAGGTTTTCGGAAGATTTTTAGCTGCAAAATCCAGATCTGCCCTTACCATCTCCCACCCTTGTGCCTCTGTACTTAGAGGGGTGCTCTTTGATATCTTGGTGAGATCTTCGTCGTAGAGAATAACATCCCCGCTTCTTTTGATTAACTGAAAATAGAGGAAGCCACGGAAGAAACGAGCCTCTGCCTCAAAACGGGTTTTAGTTGCCACGTCCAGGTTGGTTCCATATTTATGCAGTCCGCTAAGAAATTCGTTTACCCTTCTTATACGGGCATACAGATCATCCCACATTCCGAGGTGAAAAGCTGCGGTAGGCGCAGACATTCCGCCGTCTGCATATGCTACGATGTTGGCAAATCCAACGTGTGTTCCGGGAATCATTGAGCCATACTTAAGCGTCTCTGTAAGACCCTCTGTAAGGCCAACCTGGCTGTCGCCACTGCCAAAAGCTCCATAAATATTTATATATGGGTAGAAGCCGTTAACATACAACTCAACCGACTCTGCGTTCTGCCACACCATCTTATCTGAGAGTCTGTCGGTAGGATTCATATCCAGGAATTTGTTACATCCCGGAAGAGTCAAGCCGATCAATAATATAAGTGATAATATCTTTGTTTTCATCTTATCTGTTTATTTAAAAGGAGATTGTTAAACCGCCCATAATTGTTCTCTGCTGAGG
>JAUYTH010000182.1 GCA_030695165.1 Bacteroidales bacterium | reverse complement strand
AATGATGTCCGGTCAGACTGCCCTTCACGAGCAGCTGGAGAGAGAACTTGCCCAATTTGAGAAAAAAGAGGATGCATACCTCTTCAACTTTGGCTACCAGGGTATGGTTTCAACTATAGACGCTCTTGTTAACAGACACGATATTATCGTATATGACTCCGAGGCACACGCCTGTATTATGGATGGAGTAAGGCTCCATATGGGTCAGAGAATAGTCTATCCTCACAATGATATAGAGAAATGCGAGAAGGCACTCGCACGTGCAACCAAGATTGTAGCAGAGACCGGAGGCGGAATTCTTCTCATTACAGAGGGTGTTTACGGAATGACCGGAGATCTTGGAATTCTTGATAAAATTGTTGCACTTAAAAAGAGCTACTCATTCCGTATTCTCATCGATGATGCGCACGGTTTTGGAGTAATGGGAGATAATGGAAGAGGAACATCTGAGCACTATAATGTTATGGATGAGATTGATCTATACTTTGGTGCATTTGCAAAAGCAATGGCAGGTATCGGTGGCTTTGTTGCCGGGCCGGAGAATATCATCAGCTATCTTAGATATAACCTTCGTTCCCAAATATATGCCAAGTCACTGCCTATGGCAATGGTCGAAGGTTGTCTCAAAAGGCTTGATATGATACGCACTATGCCTGAGCTTCGCGAAAAGCTATGGCTGATTACACGCACAATGCAAAAAGGGTTAAGAGATAGGGGCTTCAATATTGGCAAGGCAGAAGCTTGCGTGACTCCTGTTTTTTTAGAGGGTAACGTTCCCGAGGCTACAAACATCCTTATAGATCTTAGAACAAACTATAAGATATTCTGCTCAGCAGTAATATATCCAGTTGTCCCTAAAGGCGTTATTATGTTTAGGCTTATCCCGACATCTATGCACTCTCTGGAAGATGTAGAGTATACACTTAATGCTTTTGGTGAGATCTACGAAAAACTTAAGACCGGCATCTACAAAGGTGACGAAATTAAAGATATGGCTATGTAATGCTTATAGATAAAGTTGTCATAATTACAGGCGCCAGCTCAGGAATTGGGATGGCTGCAGCCGAAGAGTTCGCAAGAAACGGCTGTAGAGTTGTGATAGCAGCAAGAAGAGCAGACAAATTAATTGAGGTTGAAAATAGCCTAAAAAAAATTGCATCTGAAATAACTAAATCAGGGTCACTAAATAGAACTCCCCAAAGAGACTCCTCAATCACTACCCTGGTTGTAGAGTGTGATGTAACCATTGAATCCGATTGCAAAAATCTTATAGAGAAAACAGTTGAAAAATTCGGCCGAATAGATATTCTGGTAAATAATGCCGGAATATCTATGAGGGCCCTTTTTAAAGATCTGGATCTTGCCGTAATAAGGCAACTTATGGATGTAAATTTTTGGGGAACAGTATATTGCACAAAATATGCCCTACCCTATATACTGGAGAGAGAGGGCTCTGTGGTTGGAGTTATCTCAATAGCCGGGTATAAAGGACTACCTGCCAGAACCGGATACTCTGCATCCAAGTTTGCAATCTATGGCTTTCTCGATACTCTTCGTATAGAGCACCTCAAAGACAATCTTCACGTTATGATCTTTGCACCCGGCTTTACCGCATCAAACATAAGAGAGCAGGCTCTTGTTGCCGACGGAAGCAGGCAAGGTGAAACTCCAAGGGATGAGTCAAAGATGATGAGCTCTGCAGAGTGCGCCAAACATCTTGTCAAAGGGGTAGAGAGGAGAAGAGCCGAGGTAATCCTCACATTTATCGGAAAGCTGCTTGTTGTTCTGAATAAATTTTTTCCGCGTCTTGTAGATCGACTGGAGTACAACTATATGAAAAAAGAGCCGAATTCACCCTTAAAGTGAATTTTGCTTCGTGATAGAGTCAATATTCTCTCCCAGCCTCTCCATCAAAGTTCTTCTTGCCTCGATACTGGCCCATCCTATATGTGGCGTTAGAACCATTTTATCCGGCCTCTTCAGATTCAGATATGGATGGTCAGACGGTATCGGCTCCTTTTGATAGACATCAACCACAGCTCCTGCAATAATATCCAAATTTAAGGCATCTGCAAGATCGCTCTCGTTAACAATTCCGCCTCTGCCCATATTTATTAGAATCGCAGTTGGTTTCATCTTTCTAAGCTCATTCATTGTAATCAAATTGACAGTTCTCTCATTCAGAGGAGAGTGAATAGATACAATATCGCTCAAGCTAATCATCTTCTCCAGAGAGAGAGATGTGTAATCACTACAGTGTGCTATCCCTGATGTTGAGTAGTAGGAGACTTCACACCCAAAACAGGCGGCAATCTGAGCAACTCTTTTACCTATGTTACCCATTCCGATAATGCCAAATTTTAATCCTTTGAGTTCGTGGAAGAACCTCCCGGTGTCGGTAAAGTGGAGGTTGGCAGAGTATCTGCCATCCTTTACAACTGCATCAAAGTAGATTGTGTTATTCACCAATGTTAACAAAGAGCCAAACGTAATCTGAGCAACACTCTCTGTTGAGTAGTCTACCACATTCATAACTGGAATTCCTCTGCTTTTGGCATACTCCACATTTATGTTGTTTACTCCTGTAGCAGATACACATATAAGCTTTAGATTCTTTGCAGCATCAATCTCCTCTTTTCCAATATGCTGTTTGTTAACAATAACAACATCTGCATCTTTGATTCTCTCCCTTGCCTGTTGTGCATCTGAAAGAGGATAAGATATGAGAGTTCCCCGCTTTTGCAGCGGCATCAGTTCTATATCGTCTCCCATTGTTGCAATATCCAGAAATACAATCTTCATAACTACTATGTGTGAACTATAATTTTAAACTGCCCAAAAATACAAAAATTAAAAATAAATAGTGAGAAAAAGTTCTATTATGAACATTTGTTCATTATATTTGTAGAGAAGTTTTTTAATAATTTAAAATAGGAGGTAATTATGCCAGGATTAAACAGTGGAGGGCCAAATGGAGAAGGTCCTATGACAGGAAGAAGAATGGGTCGGTGCAAATCAAGCAATACACTACCTGCAACAGAACAGGATCAAAAAGAAGAAGCAGTTAGCAAACCTGGAGTTGGAGCAGGTAGGGGTAAGGGTATTGGTAGAGGGATGGGGAAAGGTGCAGGGAAAGGCGCAGGGAAAGGCGCAGGAAGAGGTGCGGGAAGAGGTGCGGGAAGAGGTGGAAATAAAGATTAATCTTAAAAACAATGGGAAGAGAAGCAATAAAAGTCGTTTCAGTAGATATCGACGAATTACTCGGTATGTTAAACGCTGCCCTTTCAGAAGAGTGGCTTGCTTATTATCAATATTGGATTGGTGCACGATTAATGGAGGGACCTATGAGAAGTGAAGTTGAGCCTGAGCTTTTACTCCACGCAGATCAGGAACTAGGCCACGCAGTTCTAGTTGTTAACCGAATAATACAATTAGGAGGTACTCCTGTTATAAATCCTAGTGAGTGGACAAAACATTCACGTTGCTCATATGATGAGCCTGCAGATTCATATATTGAAGTTATATTGGAGCAAAACCTTAAGGGAGAACGTTGTGCCATAAATCGCTATAAGGAGATTGCAGATTACACAGCCGGAAAAGATCACGTAACCCATCAAATGGCTGTTCAAATTATGAACGAAGAGCTGGAACACGAGAATGATATTGAAGATTGGTTGACAGATCTTCAAAGAATGAAAGATGAGTTCAAAAAGATAAGATTTTAGCAGGTAAAGGTTTATGCTAACATATACCGGAACAGAGAGAGAGATACTATTTGACCATCGTTGTTACTTCTGTTTCGTTAGAGCTTTTGAACGACTACTGGAGAGTGAGAGCCTTTTGGATGAGGAGAAAAAAAAATTTGTTGGTGATATGTTTAATATTTTCAACTGTAATGAGAGTGATCTTTCGATTACAAAACTTTCACGTGAATTACACATACTTTTCAAACAGTATACACACAGCCAGGATCCCTATAAGGGTATTAAGAAAAAAAGCAATGATCTGGTTTTAGAAATGTATCCTAAATTAAGAGAGAGAGTAATAAC
>JAUYTH010000159.1 GCA_030695165.1 Bacteroidales bacterium | reverse complement strand
TTTGAAAAAACTGCGTTGCTGCCGGTGAGCTTACCACACATAAGTGGCGACAGGATATAAAAACAGAGGCTGCCAACTATTAGACAGCCTCTTTATAATTATATGATTAACAATCAACTTTATCAAACACTGGCAAAGTTTTACCCACAATGGTTGGTAAGCTTATTTTTGCACACACTCCGGATCTTCCATATCAATATTGCCGGACCAGAGGTATTTGTTGGTCTCTTTTATGACCACTCCGGAGAGGAGCAGTATTGCAATTAGATTGGGAATTGCCATCAGGGCGTTCATACTATCTGCAATGCCCCATACCAGGTGAAGATTTAGGATGGCACCTCCGAAAACGGCGGCTATCCAGAAGAGTCTGTAGTAGATGATTAGTCTTTTACCTCCAAGATACTCAACTGCTTTTTCGCCATAATATGACCAGCCTAAAATAGTGGAGAAGGCGAAAGTTATTATACCTACAGTGAGAATTATAGAACCCACATAAGGGATTTTTGAAAAGGCGGCTTGTGTGAGTGCCCCTCCCTGTGTATGGTCAATATCCGGATGTGCAATTATTGAGCTTACCAGAACAAGACCTGTTAATGCGCACACAACAACGGTATCCCAGAAAGTGCCTGTAGATGATACCAGGGCCTGACGTACAGGATTACTGGTTTTTGCAGCGGCAGCAACTATTGGTGCAGAACCCAGACCGGATTCGTTTGAGAAGAGCCCGCGCGCAATACCAAACCTTGCTGCCATCATTACTGTCGTTCCCACAAAACCACCTGCAGCAGCTTTAGAGGAGAATGCGCTTTCGAATATAAGAGAGAAAGTCTCCTTTAGGAATGGAGCGTTAACATAGAGTATAAAAAGACAACCCAGAATATAGAAGAATGCCATAAAAGGGACCAATGTTCCGCAAACTTTTGCGATTCCCTTTACTCCGAAAAGAATTACCAGAGCAGTTGCCGCACTCATAACCAGGCCGCTTATGTACGGAGATATTGAGTAGCTCTCTTTAAGCAGAAGGGAGATAGAGTTTGCCTGTACAGTATTGCCTATTCCAAATGCAGCAATGGCAGTAAATATACAAAACAAAACAGCCATCCACTTCATATTAAGCCCTTTCTCCAGTGCGTACATAGGACCTCCCAGCATAGTACCATCTGCAGTCTTAACTCTGTATTTAATTGCGAGTAACCCCTCGGAATATTTTGTTGCTATACCTAAAACCCCGGTAATCCAGCACCAGAAGACGGCACCAGGCCCTCCAAGGGCCACTGCTGTAGCTACTCCTACGATATTTCCCGTCCCGATTGTTGCTGCCAGAGATGTTGCTAAAGCACCAAACTGGCTCACATCTCCACTCCCCGATTTATCTTTTGTAACCGATAGTTTTATTGCCTGAAATATTCTCCTTTGAGGAAATTTCAGAATAATTGTGAGGTAAAGGTGAGTTCCAAGAAGCAGAGCAATCATTGGCCAGCCCCATAAAAACGAACTTACCTTCTCAACGATGGCAGAGAAGTTTTCCATAATTCAAGATTAAAGTTTCTGTATAAGTTAAGTATCTTTGCAAAGTTAGAAAAATGGATAGACCACACAAGAGTTTGAAGAGACAACTTTATATAATACTTGCGTCAATATTTGTAGGGCTGGGGACATTGGGAATATTTATCCCTCTGTTACCAACAACCCCCTTCCTGCTACTGGCCACATACTTCTATATGAACTCCTCAAAAAGAAGGCTCAGGTGGCTTCTATCCAACAGATATCTTGGCCCCTACATAAGATCATATCTATCCAAAGAGGGAATACCTCTACGGCTTAAGATTCGTACACTCACACTTTTATGGATAACAATTCTCTACGCCACATTTTTTGCCACAGATAAATTACACGTGCAGATAATACTAATTATCATTGCCATTAGTGTCTCAATTCACCTTATTCTTAAAAAGACGAGAAAGAGAAATTAATCTCTTTTAAGGTTCCATAAGCCGGATAAAAAAAGGGAGAGCTTGATGCCCTCCCCCACCTTACAGGTGCCAATATATAGATTATGCCAAATCTCTTTTTAGCCTAAATTCTTGTTTAGCCTAAGATCTCTTTCACAACAGCCACTGCTTTGTCATAATTTGGCTCCTCTATAATATCTTTTGTAATCTCTACATACTTAACTATACCGGCTTTGTCAATAATTACAACACCTCTGGCAAGCAGCATATTCTCCTTTACAAGAAAGCCGTACTCAAGACCAAATTTCGAAAATTTAAAGTCAGACAGGGTGTGTATGTTGTTTATCCCCTCTGCGGCACAAAAGCGA
>JAUYTH010000152.1 GCA_030695165.1 Bacteroidales bacterium | reverse complement strand
TTTGAAACCGACCCTATTCAATACGTAACACAGGATGGATGGCTTATAGCAAAGGAGACAACACTGGGTGCAGATTGCGGAATAGGAATGGCAGCTCAGCTTGCAATTTTGGATTCTGATGGTATTTCTCACGGTCCACTTGAGGCTCTTTTTACAACAGAGGAGGAGACGGGTCTTACAGGAGCAAAATCACTTAGACCGGGCTTTATTACCGGTAATATTCTAATTAACCTTGACTCGGAAGATGAAGGCGAACTCTTTATAGGATGTGCAGGTGGAGTAGACACAACCGCCCGTTTCTCTTATAGTGTAGAGAACGCAGATCAGAATTTGGAGTTCGTAAAAGTGGGCTTCTACGGAGCCACAGGCGGTCACAGCGGGGATGATATTCATAAAAACAGAGCTAATGCAAACCAGCTTTTGTTCCGCTATCTCTACCTGTTATCGCAGAGTTGTGAATTCTCTGTATGTTCAATTCAGGGAGGAAACAAACGAAATGCTATTGCCAGAGAGGCTTACGCAGTGATTGCCCTGCTACCGTGTCAGGAAAATATGGCAAGGGAGCTTTTTAATCTGACAGAGAGAGAGGTAAAAGAGGAGCATCTGATATCTGATCCGGAACTTCATGGAAAAATGGAGACTGCTGCAAAAGAGAGCTATTTTATTGACAAAAAGAGCGTTTCAAATATTATTAATCTACTTAACGGGCTGCCTCACGGAGTTCTTGCAATGAGTCAAGATATCCCTGGGCTTGTAGAGACCTCTACTAATCTCGCCTCGGTTAAGATGGATGAGCCCGGAATCATACGAGTAGGAACAAGCCAGAGGAGTTCCTTAAATTCGGCACGCTTTAATGCTGCAAGGCGAATTGAGTCTCTCTTTATAATGGCTGGCGCCAAAGTCACTCACGAAAGTGAATACCCGGGATGGAAACCCAGAATGGATTCACCCCTTCTGGAGGTGTCGCGTAAAGCATACAGAGATATTTTCACGCAAGAGCCTATTGTGAGAGCAATACACGCAGGTCTGGAGTGCGGAATGTTTCTTAAGACCTATCCAAAGCTGGATATGATTTCATTTGGTCCTACAATCCGAGGTGCACACGCCCCTGGTGAGAGGCTTGAGATAGCATCGGTAGAGAAGTTCAGGAGACTACTTTTGGAGATACTCGAAAGATTAAAATAGATTACAGAGCTATGTCGATTATAATTGCACCATCAATGCTGTCGGCAGATTTCGGCAGATTGGACCAACAGGTGGAGATGATAAACAGAAGTGAAGCAGATTGGTTTCACCTGGATATTATGGACGGACTATTCGTTCCCAACATCTCATATGGCTTTCCGGTAATAGCTGCGATTGCAAAAAAAGCACAAAAACCGATGGATGCTCACCTTATGATTGTAGACCCGGACAGATATCTGGAAAAATTTGCAGAGCTGGGTGTAAAGTATTTGAGTGTTCATTATGAGGCCTGTACACATCTACATAGATCTCTTCAAAAGATTAAAGCTCTCGGTATGAAAGCGGGAATTGCGCTTAATCCACATACTCCTGTTGAGAATTTAGTAGACATACTTCCGGATGCCGATTTTGTACTTTTAATGTCTGTTAACCCCGGATATGGCGGACAGAGCTTTATTGAAAATACACTTGTTAAAGTTGAGAAATTAAAAAGGATAATTCAGGAGAGATCTCTTAAGACACTTATTGAGGTCGATGGTGGAGTAAGCTTATTAAATGCAAGCCTACTTGCTCAAAAGGGTACAGATATACTTGTTGCCGGCAACTCAATTTTCTCGGCTGCAGATCCCCTTAAAGCTATTAGTGAGCTAAAAAAAATCTGAGCACCCCTTCGTTAAAACCGGCAGCGCTACCTCAAATCAAATAATATACCTAATCTCCTTAAAGGAGTACCTTTTTACACCCCCATCCTCTCTCTCTAGAATGAGACAAGCACTGGAATCTATCCCCGAGATCCTCGCCTTGAACACCTCACCTTCGGGCATCTGTTGATAGAGGTGAAAGCCCTCTCTTCGATAGAGCGAATCCATATACTCCATCTCCAGCTCTTTTAAGAAAGGAGCAGATAGCGAAGAGTCTGCAGATTTATATAACTCTTTAATTCCACCGCTCAACAATTCCAGCTCCTTTTCAATATCGTACACTACAGATGTTATTGTTGACATCGATACCGGATTAGGTGCATCAGATTGAAATAGAGTCTGGTTTATGTTTAAACCGATCCCGACAATAGAACCTGACAAAGTGTCGCCTGTAACGAAATTTTCAATGAGAATCCCACATATTTTCTTGTCTCCTGCATAAATATCATTAGGCCACTTTATTGTGCTCTCTACCCCACTCTCATTTAAATATCGCTTTATGCCTACAGTAACAACTTGTGCTATAACAAATTGGTCTTGAGCTTTGATGTTTTTTGGTTTTAGCATTATTGAAAAAGTGAGATTTTCACCCGGAGCACTCTCCCATTTAGTACCCTTTTGACCTCTGCCACCGGTTTGAAATTTTGCAGCAAAAACTGTAAAATCGTCACATTGACTAACCTGCCTAAGAGCCTCACTGTTAGTAGAATCAATAGTTTCAAACCAATTAATCATATTTGCCATTCTAATTATTTTGTTATTGGTCGCAAAATTGCAGTAAATTTGTCGATAATCTACTAAAAAAGACAACTATTGTGCCGTTAAAAAAAGAGAGTACCTCGAAAGAGGCTAAAACGAAAAAAGTGGTTTCAAGTGAAATCTCTATCGATAAAACTACAAAAACTGTTAAAAAAGCTGCCCCAAAAAAACTAGCTGTTAGGAAACCTGCAGCCAAGAAAGAGGTATCTACAGAGACAGTAGTAAAAAAAGTCGCAGCTAGAAAGCCTGCAGTTAAAAAAACCATTACAACAGAAGCTCCGCTTAAAAAGGTAGTTTCGAAAAAAACTGCGGTTAAAACCCCTGATACAAAACAAATTGTTGCAAAACAAACTGTTGTAAAAGAGATCGACCAAATAGAGCTCAGGTGCATTGCAGATGCAATTCTTGACAAAAAGGGGAGTTATGTTTGCTCTTTGAACTTAAGTGCTATTGGTACAGCAATTTGCGATTACTTTGTAATTTGCAATGCAGATTCCAGACCTCAGGTTATGGCTATTGCCGACAATATTGAGGAGATGATGATTAAGAAGTGCAAGAGAAAAGTTCTTAGAATGCAAGGTAAAGAGAATGCTTTCTGGATAATTCTGGATTATGCAAATATTGTAGTTCACGTTTTCCAGACAGAGTACAGGCAGTTTTACAGAATTGAAGATTTGTGGGCAGATGCCGAAAAAACAATTTATCAAGAATAATTTATTAGATGGAAAACCCAAACGAAAATAAAAAGCAGGATAAACCGATAAATAAAATATGGCCGCCAAAGTTTAATATTATATGGATCTATATAATATTACTGGGTGCCATAGCCTATATGTGGACCTCTTACGATAAGCAGGACCCCATAAAATCTGAGTGGTTAAAGGTTAAAGAGCAGATGGTCGCTACCGGTGATGTAGAGAAAATCATCTATGTATCTAACCAGAACAGAGCAGAGGTCTTTATCAAAAAAGACTCACTATCTAAGTACAAAGAGATGTTTGGAGGGAAAGAGCCAAAGTTTGGCCCCCATTTCTTCTTTCTGGTCTCTACCAACTTTAACCCGGAAGAGCAGTTTGAGATTGTGCGCGAACAACTCCCTCCCGAGAACAGATTCTCTATAGAGACAGAGGAGAGGACCAACTATCTGAGCAGAGCACTTGAGTGGCTGCTATTCCCAATATTACTGATAGCACTTTGGGTCTTTATGTTCAGGAGAATGAACAAAACAATGGGAGGCGGAGGACAAGGCGGCGGCGGAATATTCTCTGTAGGAAAGTCTCAGGCCAAACTTTTTGACAAAGAGAACAACACCAAGATTACATTCAAGGATGTAGCAGGTCTTGAGGAGGCAAAGGTAGAGGTGATGGAGATTGTGGACTTTCTTAAAAATCCAAAAAAATACACCAGTTTAGGAGGTAAAATACCAAAAGGTGCGCTGCTTGTAGGCCCTCCGGGAACCGGAAAAACGCTCCTTGCAAAGGCTGTAGCCGGAGAGGCTAATGTTCCATTCTTCTCAATATCGGGATCTGACTTTGTAGAGATGTTTGTTGGTGTTGGTGCATCCAGAGTGAGAGATCTTTTCCGTCAGGCAAAAGAGAAGGCTCCTTGTATCGTTTTTATTGATGAGATAGATGCCGTAGGGCGTGCCAGAAGTAAGAATGCCGGGTTCTCATCCAACGATGAGAGAGAAAATACTCTTAACCAACTTCTTACAGAGATGGACGGATTTGGCTCAAACTCCGGAGTAATTATATTGGCTGCTACAAACAGAGCAGATATCCTGGATAAGGCACTTATGAGAGCTGGTCGCTTTGACAGGCAAATTCACGTTGACCTACCGGAACTTAGAGAGAGGATAGATATATTTAAAGTCCACCTTAGGCCTCTCAAATTAATTGAGGGATTTGATATCGAATTTCTTGCAAAACAGACACCCGGTTTTTCCGGTGCCGATATCGCAAATGTATGTAATGAGGCAGCTCTCATAGCTGCAAGAAATAATAAAGAGGTAATAGAGAAACAGGACTTTCTGGATGCAGTTGACCGTATTATTGGCGGGCTTGAAAAGAGAAGTAAGATTATTTCGCCGGGAGAAAAAAGGACCATCGCCTTTCACGAAGCGGGTCACGCTACTGTAAGTTGGATTCTTCCTCACGCAAACCCACTCTTAAAAGTTACAATTATTCCAAGAGGACGTGCCCTTGGGGCTGCCTGGTACCTCCCGGAAGAGCGTCAGATAACAACAACTGAGCAGCTGATGGACGAGATGGCCGCTACATTGGGTGGAAGAGCTGCAGAGGAGCTTATTAACGGTAAAATCTCAACAGGAGCGCTGAGCGATCTTGAAAAGATAACCAAACAGGCCTACGCTATGGTATCATACCTTGGTATGAGTCCATCTGTTGGTAACATCTCCTTCTACGACTCTACGGAGTCTTCCGGCTTTAATATAGGTAAACCATATAGTGAAAAGACAGCGGAACTTATCGACAATGAAGCCAAAAGGCTTGTAGACGAGTCTTATGTTACTGCAAAAAGGATTCTCACAGAGCATATGGTTGGATTTACAAAGCTTGCAGAGCTTCTTTTGGAGAAAGAGGTAATCTTCGCCGAAGATCTGGAGAAGATCTTTGGCAAAAGAGAGGGAAGCCAGCCTCCAACAGCAAGTGAGCAGATAATTGAGAACGAACAGCAGGAGGAGAAAGAACACGAAGTGAAAGAACACGAAGCGAAAGAGCAAGAAGTATCAAAGAACAATGAATAACACAGTGATAAGGTCCCTGAGCGGGGCACTTTTTCTGGCAATAATGACAGGCTCTCTGCTATTGAGTCCTGTCATTTTTGCCTTAGTGATGATGGCATCCACTTTTGTAATGATGAAAGAGTATCTTAATATCTCTCTGGGAAAGCATTATAAAGTTGGAAGCATCTACTCCATAGTAGCCGGATTGTTGTTATATGCACTTTTTTACATAGTATACGGTTTAGGGGCAAATCCTAACCTCTTATGGATTATGGCGTTTCCGGTTTCAACAATATTTTTGTCTACACTGTATGAGAAAAACGAAAAGGGTGAAGTGCGAAAAGAGGGGTATACTAATAGCAGTTTTCTAATTGTGGCAGTTGTCTATATTGCCCTTCCATTTTCACTTACAAACACAATTCTGTTTGACTCGTCGGGAGAGTACACCCCAAAACTTCTGCTCTCTATGTTTATAATGTTATGGAGTGCAGATGTTGGCGCATATGTATTTGGAATGGCATTCGGTCAAAAGAGGGGACATAAGCTCTACCCTGCAATCTCTCCAAAAAAGTCGTGGGAGGGATTCTTCGGTGGTATGCTCTCAACTCTTTTAACCGCTCTAATACTACATCTCTCCGGGCCCATATCTTTTCCAATAGTTCACACTTTTGCAATATCACTTTTAATATTCATTTTCGGGGTCTTCGGAGATCTGGCAGAGTCACTTTTTAAACGCAATTTCGGTGTCAAGGATTCTGGTACTATAATGCCCGGGCACGGTGGTCTACTTGACCGTTTTGACGGAGCTTTGATAGCTTTTCCGATTGCAATTGCGTATATTAAATTATTTGAACTAATTTAGCAGCCGATTTAAAAAATGAGACTTCAAAATATGCGTATACACAAAGAGGGCTATAAAATTATCTTCAACAGCTTCATAATATTGGCTGCTGTAGTTTCACTGTTCTTTATCTTCGCCGGGCTGTCAATAACAAGCTACATTGCAGCCGCAGCAGGGTCTGTTCTTTTCATTTTCCTGTTAAGATTCTTTCGCGTCCCAATAAGAGTAGCCAAAGATGACGAAACATCTGTTTTTGCACCAGCAGACGGGACAATAGTCGAGGTTAAAGAGGTCTACGAAAATGAGTATCTGAAATGTGAAGCTATTCAGGTCTCTGTTTTTATGTCTGTCTTCAATGTACATATAAACTGGTTTCCTATTAAAGGAGTTGTAGAGTACTTCAAATATCACCCCGGAGATTATCTGGTTGCAATGCACCCTAAATCCTCGGAGAAGAACGAAAGAACTACCGTTGTTATCAATAAAAACGGCACAAAGATACTTATGCGCCAGATAGCCGGACTGCTTGCCCGTCGTATTGTCTGCTATGCAGTTGAAGGTAGTGAAGTTGCTCAGGGAGACCAGGTAGGCTTTATTAAATTTGGCTCCAGGGTAGATCTTTTCCTCCCACTCAACTCAAGGGTTCAGGTAACAAGAGGCCAGAAAGTTAAAGGTTGTAATACAATAATAGCAAAGCTTCCCTCGGACCTGGAAGATACTAAAGATCCAAAAAGCCTCTCATCTCTTTAGCAATTAAGGCTGCTGCCTCACCCGCAGCTTTATCGAAATTTACTCCCCCGGAGTATTTCCCGGTTTTGTCATCCATCCAGGCAAATGATATTGCTCTGGAGACATTGATGAGTAGCCCACAACTACTATTCATACCATATTTTGCAACCTGAGCAACTGTACCCCCCTGTGTGCCCACACCGGGAACCAGCAGGAAGTGGTTTGGACAAAATTCTCTAATCTGAGCAAGTTTCTCCGGTCTGGTTGCCCCAACAACAAACATAGTGTTTTCTTGTGTTCCCCAATCCATTACACTCTCAATAACTCTGCGATATAGGGGTATATCTCCAACATTAAGTGTCTCAAAATCTTCTGCCGATGGATTAGAGGTAAGGGCCAGAATAATTGCCCACTTTCCTCTGTATTTATAAAACGGTTCTACAGAGTCCCTCCCCATATAGGGTGAAAGAGTCACAGCGTCAAAATCGAGCTTATCAAAAAAAGCTGAGGCATACTTGATGGCAGTGTTGCCTATGTCACCCCTTTTAGCATCTGCAATTATGAAAACAGAAGAATCCCTTTTGCGGATGTACTCTACTGTCATCTTTAGCTGCTCCCACCCTATTGCACCCTCTGCCTCATAGAATGCCAGATTTGGCTTATATGCAACTGAATAATCGATAGTAGCATCAATTATGGCTCTGTTGAAATCAAATATTGGAAGCTCCCTCTCCTGTATAAAAGAGGGAAAGAGCGCAGGATCGGAATCAAGACCTGTACAAAGAAAACTTCCTTTGCGTAAAATACTACTATACAGCTGATTATAATCCATAATTAAAAATTACTGACCGCTATCTTTGAGCCTCTCTGCGTTCTCTGCAACCTGCAGTTGATCCAAAACCTCTTGAAGTGCCCCATCCATAAATACAGGAAGATTGTACATTGTGTAGTTAATCCTGTGGTCGGTGACTCTTGACTGAGGGTAGTTATAGGTCCTGATCTTAGCAGATCTGTCTCCGGTAGAGACCATTGTCTTTCTTTTTGCAGATATTTCGCTCAGGTATTTGTCGTACTCAAGATTGTATATACGTGTACGTAGCTCGGCAAGCGCCTTTTCGTAGTTCTTAATCTGAGATTTTTCGTCCTGACACTGAACCACAATTCCGGTAGGTGCGTGTGTCAGGCGGATTGCAGAGTAAGTTGTATTTACAGATTGCCCTCCGGGGCCCGATGAGCAGAAAGTATCTTTTCTCACATCACTAATATTCAATTCAATATCGAATTCATCTGCCTCAGGTAAAACCGCTATTGAGGCTGCAGAAGTGTGTACTCTTCCCTGTGTCTCTGTCTGAGGCACCCTTTGCACCCTGTGAACCCCGCTCTCATATTTAAGAACACCGTAAACGCCGTTTCCGGAGACCTTGCAGATAACCTCTTTATATCCACCGGAGGTACCTTCGCTCTGGCTGTTTACCTCAAATTTCCAACCTTTACGCTCTGCAAATTTTGAGTACATCCTAAAAAGATCGCCTGCAAAAATTGAGGCCTCATCTCCGCCTGCTCCGGCTCTTATCTCCAGTATAGCATTCTTTGAATCCTGAGGATCTGCCGGGATAAGCAGGAGCTTAATCTCCTCCTCCAGAACCGGTATCTGCGACTCCAGCATTGCTATCTCCTCCTTTGCCATCTCTCTCATCTCCTCATCTCTCTCCACCATTAGAATCTCCTTTGCAGAATCCAGATTGCCCATAAGCAATTTGTACTTCTCTCCCGCTTCAACCACCGGCTCTATCTCTCTGTACTCCTTATTCAGAGCTATATATCTCTTCATATCCGACATAACAGATGGGTCTGAGATCTGCTGTGAAAGCGACTCAAACTTCTCCTTCATCCCGGAAAGTTTAGACAATAAACTATTATCACTCATAAAAAAATAAATTGAGTGCAAAAATAGTCAAAACAACCCAATATCTGTGCAGTTTTTACAAATCCCTTACACAACGAATAGAAAAACCGGAGTTTTTATGAAAATCTGTTCTCTTTAATGCCGACGTATTGTAGTAGAGATGCCAGTAACCTGCAACCAGAGTGTCCTTCTCCACAGTCCCCCACCAGGCACCATAGTAATTGATCCCTCCAAAAGCTCCGTTCGCACCTCTGCCTCCGCCCGGAAGTGCAGTAAAGCCACTGCTATTGCTGGCGTCTGTATTCGGGTGAGCCCAATCTTCTGTTCCGGCCTCCTTCAGTTTACCGCCCGCAATGCTTTTCCCTCCAAAATAGTTGTAGAGTTTTGCCCACTCTGCATCTGTAATGATATGCCAGCCCTCAGGGCAGATTTTACGTGAATCGGTTGCAGCATACCAGGTATAGAGCCTACCGTATTTGACAGCCAGCTCCTCTTTGCCACCGAATACCCATTGAAATTTTGGTTCAACAAGATCAGAGATGTCAATGTTTGCCGGGTTTGTTGTCTCAATAGGGTCACCATTATTGTACTTTGTAACTCTTAAATTCTCTGCCATCCAAATCTGATCGCCGATTTTTACCGTTTTGTAGATATTGCCGTCAATATCGGTTAATTTCTTTTCGCAACTGCTAGTTAACATTAAAGTTAAACTTAGCACTAAAATGCTGTAAATTAATTTACTAAGATCATTTTTCATTAGATTTTGAATAATTTATTAAATACTATCTAGGTTAATGGTGAGTTTGCACTGTAAAGATAAGGCATTGAGTCTATATGTGCAACAAACAGTTACATATAAATTACAAAAAACAGAACAGGACTCCCGGTTTTTAAATATCCGAAAGTCCTGACGGTGGGGGTAACCCCCTTAAAGTTGTCTTGAATCTACAAAATCAAATATTAACCCAGGAACAACTTCATATCTTCATCCACACTCTTAATACCGGCAATTCCAAAGTTCTTTACCAAAACCTCTGCAACATTTGGCGAGAGGAATGCAGGCAGTGTTGGGCCTAGGTGTATATTTTTAACTCCAAGAGAGAGAAGTGCGAGAAGTACAATAACAGCCTTCTGCTCATACCAGGCAATATTGTAAGCTATAGGTAGATCGTTTATATCGTTGGCATTGAAAATCTCCTTTAACTTAAGGGCGATTACAGCCAGCGAATATGAGTCGTTACACTGTCCTGCGTCCAGAACTCGTGGAATACCTCCAATATCTCCTAGTGGAAGTTTATTGTAACGATACTTGGCACAACCTGCAGTAAGTATCACTGTATCCTTAGGAAGTGCCTCGGCAAACTCAGTGTAATAATTTCTATCCTTCATACGGCCATCGCATCCGGCCATTACAAAAAATTTGCGGATAGCACCGCTTTTAACTGCGTCAACAATTTTATCTGCAAGAGCAAAAACCTGAGCGTGAGCAAATCCGCCTATAATCTCTCCAGTCTCTATCTCGGTTGGAGAGGCGCATCTCTTTGCGTGCTCTATGATTGCAGAGAAATCCTTGGTCTTACCATCTTTACGATCCTTAATATGGATGAATCCAGGGAATCCCGATGCACCTGTAGTGTATATTCTGTTAGAATATGTTGCACTGCTTTTTGGTGGAACAATACAGTTGGTAGTAAATAGTACAGGTCCGTTAAAGGTCTCAAAATCCTGAGTCTGCCTCCACCAAGAACTTCCGTAGTTACCAACAAACTGGCTATATTTTTTGAAAGCAGGATAGTAATTTGCAGGAAGCATCTCTGAGTGAGTATAAACATCTACGCCGGTTCCCTCTGTCTGTTTAAGCAACTCCTCCATATCTTTTAGGTCGTGGCCGGAGATTAAAATTGCAGGATTATTGCGAACACCTAGATTTACTTTTGTAATTTCCGGATTTCCATAGGCAGTTGTGTTGGCTTTATCCAGAAGTGCCATAACCTTAACTCCGTGGGCACCGGTCTCAAGTACGAGGGCAGTAAGTTGATCTGCAGAGAGTGTGTCGTCGGTTGTATCAACCAGAGCCTTCTGCATAAAAGAGTAGATATCTGCCTGCTCAAATCCCAGGTTAAAGGCGTGCTCTGCATATGCAGCCATACCTTTTAGTCCATATATTGTAAGCTCGCGCAAAGAGCGTACATCTTCATTCTCGGTAGTGAGAACTCCTACCTCGGTAGCCTTCTGCTCCATAACCGAGATATCTCGAGAGCTCCAGTAGGCGCCTTCAAATGTAATCTCCTCAACTTTACCTCCTTTAGATATAAATAAATTCCTTACAGAGTCTCTCATATCTATAGCCTCATTCACTCTGGTTACAAACCTGTCTCTATCAAAGTTTGCATTGGTAATAGTCATAAAGAGAGAGTCGGTAACAAATTTATTAACCTCTGCACTCTCAACTCCCATATCCCTAAGACGAACTGAGAAATGTGAAATTCCCTTACATAGAAATACCAAAAGATCCTGAAGGTTTGCAACATCTGCGCTTTTTCCGCAGACACCTTTAATTGTACAGCCGCTGTTTTTAGCCGTCTCCTGACACTGGTAACAAAACATATTACTCATTATATTAAATTATTTATGGTTAATATTTGATTCTTTCAGGTACAAAAGTAGAGTGCTTATAATCTAAACAGTGTAATATTTGTTACACTCACTAAAAATTCTTAATTTTAAAAAACCAGATATAAAAAACTTTATGATAACAGACTCAATGATAAATCCGGAGGAGCTCTCGCAGTGCCCCATATGTAAAGCAATTTCAAAAGAGAATCTGGATTACCTTTTCGGGAATATGAAGTATAGGGTATACAAATACAATAAGGGAGATATCATTGCCAGGCAGGGAGATATATGTAAACACCTATATCTGTTGGTAAAAGGGACTGTATCAACCGAGATGATAACTGAGTCCGGGGGGGTGCTCGCTATAGAAAAAATCAAAGCTGTACGCCCGCTTGCCTCTGCATTTCTGTTTGCAGAGAATAACCGTTTCCCCGTAGATGTAACAGCCATAGAGGAGTCAACTGTAATTACAATACCTAAGGAGGAGATTATAATTCTATTCCAAAAAGATGCAAAATTTCTTGAGAGTTACATCAGATATAACTCCGATAAAACCCAATTTCTTTCAAACAAGCTTCAGATGGTCACCATTAAAACTATACGGGGAAAACTGGCAAACTATCTTTTGGAACAGTTGGCAAAATGCCACTCAATAAGTCCTGCCATCAACACATTTTATATGGACAAAAACCAGACTGAGCTCTCAAAATATTTCGGCGTTACCCGGCCAGCCCTGGCCCGAATTCTGGGAGAGTTTCAACAGGAGGGAGTTATCCAGGCCGATAGAAATAAGATCACAATATTAAACCGACAAGCCCTCCAAAACTTACTGGGGTGATCCCTGGGAGTTTTTTGTATTATGCACATTTTGTGATATATAGTTCTTATCAACTCAATCCCAAACTCAAAGTCATCTGGATTATTTCTTTGAATTACAATTAATTATAAAAAACTCCCAGGGATGTTTCCCGCAGACCAACAACCGCGAAGAGGAAACCCTATTTGCTATGCTCCCCGGCGAGGCCGAAATAGCGCAAACCTGTGCAACAGTGAGGGCAAACTCAGCCGGAAGAAGCGAGCTTGCGAGCGGATGAGGATGGACTTGCCCGATGTGCACAGGTTTGCGCAGGCCCGCAATGTAACAAAGCAGCAAATAGGGAGGATTTTCCTTGCTGATACCGCAAGACAAAGTTATTGCCGGCACAAAAACAGATTGTAAACGGGGGGTAATACTCAGTAAATATTTGAAATAAGAAGAGGCTGCCTAATTAGACAGCCTCAATAAAGTTAAAACAACTACTGTTGATTAGTCAACGTAACTATCCAGAATCTCCCTAACCTGCGAAGCCTCTACCCTGCCGTACACCTTTTCGCCAATAAGAACGACCGGTGCAAGACCGCAGGCGCCAACGCACCTGAGGCAGTCAAGAGAGAACTTACCATCCGGAGTTACTCCGCCAACTTTAATCTTAAGCTGATCTTTAAGTTCGTCTACAATCTTCTCTGCACCACGAACATAGCAAGCTGTACCCATACATACGGATATTGGGTGCTTCCCTTTTGGAGTCATTGTGAAGAATGAGTAGAAGGTAACAACCCCATAAACTTTGGCTACAGAGATTTTAAGGTTCTTCGCAACCTCGCGTTGAATATCTTCGGGAAGGTACCCGAACTCACTCTGTATTTTATGCAGAATACTTATCAACTCTCCGGGATTGTTGTCAAATGACTTGCAAATCCCTTTTATTGTTTCTTTATGACAATCTTGTATTTTGAATGTACTCATCGCGATTTAAATTTTATGTTTGTCAAAGTAGTGGGTGTGAAGCAGATGGTGAGCTTTCTCACTCATCGGATGACCAAGGAACTCCTTGTATAACTTAACGATGTATGGATTCTCGTGAGATTTACGGATACTCTTTCCTGCATCTTCTCTATAAATTGCATCATAACGTGCACGTATAACACTTGAATCTCCGTGGTGAAGAGGTTGACCTGCACCACCGATGCAACCACCAGGGCAAGCCATAATCTCAATTGCGTGGAAATTATATCTTCCCTCACGTATACCGTTAAGAAGTTTTCTTGCGTTACCAAGTTGATGAGCAATACCAATATGAATAGGAGTATCTCCGAAATAGATGGTGGCGGTACGAATTCCTGACATTCCACGAAGCTCTTCGAAGTTTATTCTGTTGAGTTTGCTTCCGGTGTGTATCTCATATGCTGTACGTACAGCAGCCTCAATTACACCGCCTGTAACACCGAAAATTACACTGGCACCTGTTGACTCTCCCATAGGGAGGTCAAACTCCTCGTCTTGTAATGAATCAAAGGTGATGTTTGCAGATTTAATCAAACCGGCAAGCTCCCTTGTAGAGATTGAGAAGTCAACATCCGGATTTCCATCAACCGAAAACTCTTCACGCTGGCACTCAAATTTTTTGGCAAGACAAGGCATAATCGAAACAACTACAAGATCTTCTCTCTTAACACCGATAAGATCTGCATAATATGTTTTGGCTATTGAGCCAAACATCTGCTGAGGAGAGCGCGCTGTAGAAGGTACATCAAGCATATCCGGGAAGTAAACCTCAAAGAAGTTAACCCAAGCCGGGCAGCAAGAGGTTAGAATTGGCAGCTTAACATCCTTATCTCCATTGAGATGTTTAGTAATTCTATTAAGCAACTCGGTTCCCTCCTCCATAATGGTAAGGTCAGCAGCAAAGTCAGTATCAAATACTTTATCAAAACCAAGAGTTCTAAGTGCAGCCACCATTTTACCAGTCACAAGTGTTCCGGCAGGTAACCCAAACTCCTCACCCAAGGCAGCACGAACTGCAGGCGCAGTCTGTACAATAACAGTCTTTTTAGGGTCTGCAAGGGCGCGGATTATTTTGGAAGTGTCATCAAATGGGGTAAGCGCACCTGTAGGACATACAGCAACACACTGACCACAGAATGTGCAAGGAGAGTCTATGAGGTCCTGCTCAAATGCAGGAGCAACAACAGACATAAACCCACGGTTAACAGCACTCAATGCACCCACTGTCTGAACGTCGTTACAGATAGTTTCGCATCTGCGACACATAATACATTTGTCCATATCTCTGTTAAGAGCAGGAGAGCAGTCTTTTCTGTAAGAAGATACCTCTGCGTTCTCAACTGCGTGAATCTCTCTGATACCCATCTTTTGAGAGAGCGATTGTAGATCACACTTTCCGGAAGATGAACAGATAAGACATTGAGCAGGGTGGTCTGACAGAATTAACTCCAAAACAGTTTTTCTGGCATTTAGTACCCTTATGCTGTGTGTTTTAACCACCATTCCATCTCCACACTCTGTAGAGCAGGATGGAGCAAGGTTCTTCCTTCCCTCAACCTCAACTACACAAATACGGCACCCACCCGGGCGGTTTTCAATTTTCAGGTGCTCTAGGTTCATATAGCAAAGAACAGGGATATCTATTCCTATCTGCTTTGCAGCCTGGTAGATAGTAGTACCTTTTTTGACCTCTATCTCGTTTTTATCTATAGTAACTTTTATTAATTCCATAAAATAGGATTATTGAACGTGAATAGCTGAAAACTTACACTTGTCATAACAAGCACCGCATCTGATACATTTATCTGCGTCAATCACGTGAGGCTGACGCTTTTCTCCGGTAATGGCAGCAACAGGACAAGCCCTAATACAAGCTGTACATCCGGTACATTTATCTGCAATAATTGTATAAAGTTTAAGCGCTTTACATCTTCCTGCAGTACATATCCTCTCCTTAACGTGAGCAAGATACTCGTCGTGAAAATGCTCCAATGTAGAGAGTACAGGGTTTGGCGAAGTTTGTCCCAGACCGCACAATGAGGTATCTTTGATTACCTTGCTTAGGTTCTCCAGGTAGCTCAAATCGTCCTCTGTCCCTTTACCTGCACAAATCTTTTCAAGAATCTCGTGTAATCTCTTGTTACCCACACGGCAAGGAGCACATTTCCCGCAAGACTCTTCAACTGTAAACTCAAGGTAGAACTTGGCAACAGATACCATACAGTCATCTTCGTCCATAACAATCATACCTCCTGAACCCATCATTGAGCCGGCAGCTATGAGGTTGTCAAAATCAATCGGTGTATCCAGATGTTTCTCTGTAAGACATCCGCCGGAAGGACCTCCCGTCTGAACAGCCTTGAATTTTCTACCATCTTTGATTCCGCCTCCTATCTCAAAAATTACCTCTCTCAGGGTAATACCCATAGGTACCTCTATAAGTCCTACATTATTAATCTTTCCTGCCAGGGCAAAAACTTTTGTCCCTTTGGATTTCTCTGTTCCGATACTTGCAAACCAGCTTGCACCCTTAAGGAAAATAACCGGTACATTGGCAAATGTCTCAACATTGTTTACATTGGTTGGTTTTCCAAGGTAACCTTTCTCTGCCGGAAATGGTGGTTTAACAGTCGGTTCACCCCTATGCCCCTCCATTGAGTGGATAAGAGCTGTCTCCTCTCCGCAAACAAAAGCACCTGCTCCATATTTAAGTTCAATGTCAAATGAGAAAGCAGATCCCATAATATCGCCTCCCAACAGACCGTAATCACGAGCTTGAGCAATAGCAACCTGAAGACGCTTTATGGCAAGCGGATACTCAGCACGGATGTATACTAACCCTTTAGATGCACCAATACAGTACCCGCAAATTGCCATCGCTTCAATAATTGAGTGAGGATCTCCCTCAAGTATTGATCTGTCCATAAATGCACCCGGGTCACCCTCGTCTGCATTACATACCACATATTTTTGGTCTGCTTTATTCTTTGATGCAATTTCCCATTTGATTCCAGTAGGGAAACCGCCACCTCCGCGACCTCTTAATCCGCTTTTTTTGATCTCATCTATTGCCTGACTCTGTGTCATCTCTGCAATGATTTTACCTAAAGCAGCGTAGCCGTCACGAGCTATATATTCATCAATGTTTTCCGGATCGATAAACCCGCAATTTCTTAGAGCTATCCTCAACTGTTTCTGATAGAAACCCATATGTTTGGAATCTTCTAT
>JAUYTH010000149.1 GCA_030695165.1 Bacteroidales bacterium | reverse complement strand
AAAATAGTAGTGTAAGAGCCGAAGTGAAAGTAGTTTTCCAGAGAGTAGAAAATCTTCACGAAGCCTGTAAGGAGAATAGCGGAGACTGGTATTTTACAGGAGATTACCCTACCCCGGGCGGAAACCGGGTTGTGAATACTGCATTTATCAACTGGATGGAGGGTCGTGATGAGCGATCTTATTGATTTGATCTTTCAATCTCTTTGAGATTGGCCATTCTCTTCTTCTCAAGAAATCCAAAGATTGTCTCCAGATGCTCGGTTACCCTTTTATTGCCAAACTCATAAACCTTTGCTACAACTCCATCCAGAAAATCTCTGTCGTGTGAAACAATGATGAGTGTTCCATCAAAATCTATAAGTGCCTGTTTTAGGATATCCTTAGTTCTCATATCCAGATGGTTTGTGGGCTCATCCAGAATCAGAAAATTGACCGGTTGTAACAGTAATTTAACCATTGCCAGACGAGTTCTCTCTCCACCGGATAGAACCTTAACTTTTTTGTCTGAATCCTCCTTATTGAACATAAAAGCTCCGAGAAGATCCCTGATTTTGCTCCTTATTTCACCTACTGCAACATCATCTATTGTTTGGTATACGGTAAGATCTTCATCAAGTAGAGAGGCCTGATTCTGGGCAAAATATCCGATTTTAACATTGTGCCCCAGTACCAGTTTGCCGTTGTGATCAATCTCACTCATAATGCACTTGACCAGGGTAGATTTTCCCTCCCCGTTTCTTCCGACAAAAGCCACTTTATCGCCTCTGTGTATGGTGAATGTTGCATTGGAAAAGATATTTAAGGATCCGTAATCTTTACCGACAGAGTCTGCAATTACCGGAAAGTTCCCGGACCTGGGAGAGGGTGGAAACTTGAGTCTTAGAGCAGATGTGTCAATTTCATCCACCTCCATCATCTCGAGTTTTTCAAGCATTTTTACCCTTGACTGAACCTGATTTGTTTTTGAATAGGTTCCCTTGAATCGCTCTATAAACTGTCTTGTTTCTGCTACCATCTTCTGCTGCTCGTCAAATGCCTTCTGCTGCTGCTCCCTTCGCTCTTTTCTAAGCTCAAGATAGTGAGAGTAGTTTACCTTATAATCGTAAATCCTACCCATTGTCAGCTCTATTGTCCTGTTTGTGACCCTGTCTACAAAAGACTTGTCGTGAGAGATTAGAACAACCCCCTTACCCTGGTTTATGAGAAACTCTTCAAGCCACATTATTGACTCAATATCAAGGTGGTTTGTAGGTTCATCCAGTAAAATTAGATCTGGTTTTCTTAGAAGAATCTTTGCCAGTTCAATTCTCATTCTCCAGCCTCCGCTAAATTCCGATGTCTGCCTGTTTAGATCCTCTCTTTTAAATCCTAGTCCAAAAAGCACCTTCTCCACATCCTCCTGATAGTTGGTTGAATCTATGGCATAATATTTTTCGCTCACAGCAGAGAGCTCCTCAATTATCTTATAGTATTCGTCGGAATCGTAATCTGTACGCTCCTGTAAACTTTTGTTTAATCTCTCTATTGTAGCCTCAATTTCGTGAAGGTGAGAAAAAGCCATTGCAGTCTCATCAAATAGTGTTCTGCCGTCTTCTGTCATAAGATGCTGTGGAAGATATGCTACCATAGAATCTTTCGGCACCGAGATTACACCTCTGGTTGGTTTGCGGGAGCCGGAGAGAATTTTGAGAAGGGTAGATTTCCCTGCTCCATTCTTTCCCATTAGGGCAATTCTATCCTTATCGTTGATTACAAAAGAGATATTATCAAAAAGAGTTGTTCCGCTGAACTCAACACATAATCCGTCAATGGATATCATTATTTACATAAAATTTAAATGGGGCGCAAGATATCTCTTTTTTTATAAATAACCGGCTTGTAGAATCACCTTTGCAATAATATATATAGGTTTGCTGCAGTTCTAATGATATTTCTTTGTAACTTGCTAGCCATTTCAAATATATAAAGGCTGCACATATGCAAAAAATAATATTTTTCATCTTTTTGCTGTTAGCAATTATCTCTTGCAAATCCAGTAACGAACAGCCCGTCTCAACATCTTTTAAAAAGCCATCGGCTCAGACTAAAGGTCTATTTGTCTCCTCAGACTCTGTTATGCCACCCGTTCTAATTAAGGCAGGCAAGCCTATACTTTCAAAAGCTAGTCTCTCTAGCGAGATTGAGTACTCCTCAATAGTTCGCCGTGCAGTTAAGTCCGGTATCTCTGCCAAGATCGTTCCTGAGATTAAAGTAATGGATAAAAATGGAGTTGAAAAACCTATATCATATAAAGCCGTTGAAAAGAGACTATTTTGCAAAGCTCCGGAGGTAGTTATTGCTAAAAACGCATATATAAAAGATATTAATCCATATAATTTCAGCAGTTTAAGCAAGCTTCAGGGGTTGAGACACGACCAGATACGATCTATGACACAGGATAATCTGGGTAATCTCTGGCTTGGAACAGATGACGGTTTAACAAAATATGATGGTAAATATTTCTCTCACTACACAACAGCTCAGGGGCTAAGCAACAACCTTATACTTACGGTTATTCACGACAGTAAAGAGAATATCTGGTTCGGCACCTTTCGTGGAGGGGTTACAAGATATGATGGTATATACCTTACAAGTTTCGGAACAACTGACTCCGGTTTTAATGATGTGGTAAACCAAATCTTCGAAGATAGTAAGGGGAATTTATGGTTTGCTACCGGTGAGGGGATTACTAAGTATGACGGAGAGAGTTTAACTAAATACTCAGAGAGTAACGGGCTATGTAACAATGATGTCAGAGCTATTACCGAAGATAAATCCGGAAACATCTGGATCGGAACTAACGGAGGAGGCATATCTGTCTTTAATGGGGAGCAATTTGCAAACTACTCCGAAGATTTAGGATTTGCACAAAATTATGTAAATACTCTTTTAACAGACTCTTCAGGAAATGTGTGGATTGGAACGGCAAGTAATGGGGTTCTCAAATACGATGGAGAGCTCTTTATTCTGTATTCTAAAAAAGAGGGGCTAAATAGTAATCTTATAAGATCTATTTTGCAGGATTCGTCTGGTAATATGTGGTTTGGCTCAACAGATGCCGGTATCACTAAATTTGATGGTACTTTTTTCACAACCTATACTTCAAACGAGGGGCTAAGTTCTAACTACATTCGAAGTCTACTTCAGGACAGAGACGGGAATATTTGGCTTGGAACAAGAGGTGCAGGACTAACCAGATTTGACGGGGAGATATTTAATCACTACACAAGTAACGAAGGTCTTGGCAACAGTAGGGTAATGAGCATATTAGAAGACAGAGACGGAATCCTTTGGTTAGGTACTTTCGGAGGGGCTGTTACAAAATGCAGAGTTACAGTTGAAGATGGAATCAGAAAGATATATTTTTCACACTTTGGCAGGGAGTCCGGACTGCTTAACAATCGTGTATACTCTCTCTTTCAGGACAGAGATGGAAACATTTGGTTTGGTTCTGACGGTGGGGGTGTAACTAAATATGATGGTAATAGTACTGAAACATATACAGTTGAACAGGGATTATGTCATAATAACATAAGAAAGATATTTCAGGACAGTATGGGTAATATGTGGTTCACATCGTACGGAGGTGGAGTTTCAATGTTTGATGGAGAGAAATTCTCAAATTACTCATTAAAGAGTGGTCTTACCAGCAATAATATACTGACTGTACAAGAGGATTACAAAGGTCGTATCTGGTTTGGAACTGATGGTGGAGGAGCTGTCTGTTATAATGGAAAGGGATTTACTCACTACACCAAGGAGCACGGGTTTTTAACAAATACTGTTTATAGCATTATTGAAGACAGAGATAAAAATTTATGGTTTGGCAGCGGTGGAGAGGGAGTTATAAGGTATGACGGAGCTCTATTCACCAATTATTCAGAAGAGAATGGGCTTAATAATAATCACGTTTTAAGCTTGTTGATGGATTCCCACAACAATTTGTGGGCAGGTACCAGATTCGGAATAAATATCTTCAAGGCAGAAACTATCAACAATATTGAGAGTAGCGATGGGATAGCTTTGTTTAAAAGCTATAACTTTGAAGATGGATTCCTTGGAATAGGCTGTAATCTTGGTGCATTAGCAGAGGATAGAAATGGCACAGTATGGATAGGAACTAATGACAGACTCACATCTTTTAACGGAGAGAAGAGAGCTTCTATACACCCTCCTAAACTACAAATAACCAATCTTCAGCTTTTTAATGAGAACATATCTTGGAGTGAAGTTGCAGGAAATAGAGATACCTCTTTGGTTCTTAGTAACGGTGTAAAAATTGGTAAAATAAACTTTGATAGTCTCTCAAAATGGTACTCTGTTCCTTTAAAGTTAAAACTCTCCTATAATCAGAACTATATTTCTTTCAGTTATATAGGAATAACTCACACCAATATTCAGAAGATAAAATACAAATACAAACTCGTTGGATTAGATGGTAGCTGGAGCTCTGCTACCGACCGGACTGAGGTATCTTATGGAAATTTAAAATCCGGTAGATACACTTTTTTGGTACAGGCCGTTAGCAGTGAAGGGGTATGGAGTAATGAAGCAGAGTATAAATTTACCGTTAGACCTCCCTGGTGGAATACAATATGGTTCTACCTTTTACTAATTGCTATACTTATAGTTGCTTTTTACAGCTTCATAAAAAACAGAGAATATAAATTGAATCACGACAAAAAACTCCTTCAGCAAAAAGTTGATGAGCAGACTTCCGAACTTAGGAAAAAAAACGAGGAGCTTTCTGTAATTAATCTTGAAAAAGATAAGTTGTACTCAATTATTGCCCACGATCTCAAAGGCCCTTTCAGCAGTTTTTTAGGGCTCACTCAAATAATGGCAGATGAGTTGCCGGGATTGACTATGGAGGATATTAAAAACTTTGCAATTAGCCTTAATACCTCTGCAACAAACCTCTATAACTTACTTGAGAATCTGCTGCAATGGTCAAGAATGCAACAATCTGCAATTCCCTATACCCCGGAGAGCGTTACAGCATCCTCAATCATCAAAGAGCATATGTCACTACTTACTCAGACAGCCGTAAAAAAGGGGATTGAAATTATTTATGAAATTCCTGATGACTTAACTATAAAGGTAGACAGATATATGTTTCAGGCTGTAATCCGAAATATTGTCTCCAACGCAATAAAATTCACTCAAAGGAACGGGAAAGTTACAATTTCTGCCAGAAGGGTTGAAGGAGAAATGGCTGAGATATCTGTCAGAGATAATGGAATCGGAATGACTGTGGAAATGGTTGAAAATCTATATAAAATTGATCTCCTTAAAAACAGAAAAGGTACCGACGGGGAGCCTAGTACAGGTCTAGGACTAATCATATGCCGGGAGTTTATTGAGAAACACGGTGGTGAAATTGTGGTAGAGAGTGAAGAGGGAACAGGTTCTGT
Organism: Bacteroidales bacterium; assembly: GCA_030695165.1. Taxonomy (GTDB): domain Bacteria; phylum Bacteroidota; class Bacteroidia; order Bacteroidales; family UBA932; genus Bact-08. The sequence goes on along the minus strand of JAUYTH010000149.1, from coordinate 1,163 downwards.
TTTTTACTTTACAGTTCCATTAAGTAATTGAATTTTAGTATTTATAACAAGATTATTATGAAAAAAACAAAGACAATAATTGTGCTTTTTATACTGCTATCACTGCAGGGTTGTGACAAGCTAAGGGAGCTGGCAACAATTACAATAACTACCCGCCTTGAGACGGAGATCCCTATTGTAGTAACTGAGTTTGGAGTTAATTTACCGGGGGGGGTAAATGCCAATAATGCTCCCGTTCAATTCTCCGTTTCAGAGATTCTTAAGATTGAAGAGAACTTTGATTTAGAGCCGTATATTAAGAAGATCAAAGATATCGACCTTGAGAAACTGGAACTTACTGTTTTAGGACTTACACAAGGACAGTCTATTAACTCTGTGTCACTTGATATTCTGGGTATTGGGAATATTATAACAATAACCAACATAACAATGACAAACAATAAATATACCCCTGATATTCCTGATGAGCTTTTTGACAGAGTGGCCTCTAAACTTCTCTCGGATAAGCAGGTTACTGTAACTGTTTCAGGTAATACAAGCTCCCCTATTTCCATAACTCTTGAGGTCGCTATTGATGCTAAAGTTTTAGCCTATATTTTAAATTAATAATATCGTAAAATTCAGGAGGCCGGATGATTATATATCACCGGCCTCCCTCTTTTAATAACCAAACAAGTTAACCTTAACTCACTTATTCAAGATTCAATTTATAATAAAGAAGGGAATTAATTCGTGGGATAGTATTTGAGTTCTCTTTCTCATTTATGTCGGGGTTGTAACCAATAGATTTGGCTAATTTTACATACTCTTCACTATTTGTTCTTATTCCGGCACGATACAAAAGCAGAGAACCACGTTCACTGTTGAACGGACTGATTTGCATATGAGGCCAGCTTTGTGGATCTTTCCAATAGGGCTTAAGGTACTCCAAAGCTAACAACATACTGTTTCCATTATCTGCTTTATAGCTCCAAATATTCAAACCAATCTTCTCTGCCATAATATCTGTAATATTAAGAGCCTCCATAGCAAATGTAGAGTAGTGAAGCCCCAGAGTTCTGGCGAGTTCGTGAGGAAATGATCCATCCGGTTGCATTTGGGAATCAACTCTTGGCAGCTGTTTATCTACGATAAGGTGACGTAAATATGCAAAAACTCCACCA
>JAUYTH010000148.1 GCA_030695165.1 Bacteroidales bacterium | reverse complement strand
AGATCCAATCTTGCTAAAATGTATCTCTATAGTGTGAGCTCCATCATCATCAAATCCATACATAATAGTATTGGCCAAAGCCTCTTCCAGAACCAGGTTCAATGAGAGTACAAGCGATAGCGGTAAATCCCACTGCTCGCCCAGCTCATCCAGAAACCGGGCCACCACGGCCAACTCATCTATTCTGTTTTTGACCAGTAATACTTTCTCTTCACAATTATTATCCATTATATACAATTGTCATCATTGTGATATCGTCAGATTGTGTGAACCCTTTTACGTGTGCAGATATACCCTCCTCCATCTTATTAATGAGCTCCCTTGGTGGTGCAGAGAGATTCCCGGATATTATCTCCATTATCGCATTGTCTCCAAAGAGGTCGTTTTCGCTGTTTTCGGCTTCACTCACCCCATCTGTATAGAGGAAAATCTTGTCTCCCGAATCTAGTTGAAGAGATGACTCTCCATATTCAAAATCTTCGAAAAGCCCTACAGGGATGTATTTAGTCTTTTCAAACATAGTTGACTCTCTGCTGTTTTTTATAATAACAGGAGGATTGTGGCCTGCATTTGTATAATTGAGCACTCCGTTTGAGAGATCCAGAACACCCAGAAACAGGGTGACAAACATACTGGATTCATTATTCTGAGATATAGATTTATTAAGTGTGCCAACTATAACCGATGGAGAGAACTCTTTATCTGATATTGAGCGTACAAGGGTACGCGTAACAGCCATAAAAAGTGATGCAGGGACTCCTTTCCCTGAGACATCGCCAATGGCAAAACAGAACTTATTGCCATCTATAACAAAGAAATCATAGAGATCTCCACCTACCTCTTTTGCAGATTTCAATACCGCAAAGACATCAATCTGAGGTAGATCCGGGAATGGTGGAAAAATATGAGGAATCATAGACATCTGAATCTCTTTGGCAATGCGTAATTCGCTCTCTATCTTCTCTTTGGCTGTTGTTGTCTCTTTGAGTGTAGCAATGTAATTCCCAAGCTCTCTTTGCATATATGAGAAAGAGTTGTACAGCTCCTTCATCTCATCCTCTGTCTTTATCTGGGGCAGTTGTACATTGAAATTTCCCTCTGCAATCAACCTGGCAGACTCGGCAAAATGTTTGAGAGGAGAGGTTAGGTTATTTACAATCTTATATATTACATAAGAGAGCAAAAAGAGTCCCGTCACAATAAGAATAAGCAGAATAATGTTGATTCTGTGTAGAGATGCAAACATCTCCTTATCTGGATAGATCACCCCGATAGACCAGTGGCTGGATGGAAGAGGGGCGTAATTAATCCACAATTTACCCGATTTCCACTTGCTTTTAAACCCTGCAGATTCAAAATTGCTCTTCCCCTGAATCATATTGCGTCCGGTCTCTCTCATTGAGGGCTGATTATTCTCCTTGGCAATGGTGAATATTGTCTGATTCATCACATAATCTTTGTTCGGATGTGCAATAACGACACCGTTTCGCGATAAAAGAAAGGCATAACCGGTATCCAAAATTTTAACCTGAGACATTATTTTTGTAAGCCATTCGAGTGAGATATCTACAGTGACTATACCGGAAAAAACTCTTGCTCCATTTTTATAAGTATGGAAAGGGACAGAGTAGGTAGTCATAAGTACATTCCCCCCTCCCTCATCAAAATATGGCTCAGACCAATATGGTGCATTAGTGATTTTTGGTATCTGGTACCAATCCATATAAAAGTATTCGTAGTTCTTGTCACCCAACACACTGGAGCAGATTGAGTCTCCCTGCCTGTATGCATATGGGGCGAAATAGGTGCCCTGCTCGGGGAAAAAATCGGGCTCATAGGCAATAATAGAGCCGTAAACATTATTATTTATGCTCAATACAGATTTTAGAAATGGGATTAGTGAGTCTTTGCTCAGAAACTCCGATTCGAGAGTTTTTGCAACAATTTCAGGGATTTTTTCTGCCGGAGAGAGAACCTCTTCAATTCTGTTAATGGTGTTTCTTGCAAGAAAAATTGCATTTTCTCTTGTAGTCTCACGGATTGTATTGCGGGTGAAATAGTAATAGACCGAAAAGGTTACTAAAAAAAGTCCGATACAAAACAAAAGTACATTACGGATTATATGGTATGAGAGAGTAGTCTTTTTCATAAATTCGATTTTACTTATACAGAGGTTTATAAAACTCTGTAAAGGTGAAGTTAGATTTACTCTTTATGCTGTTATTCAATATTTTGACTGTTTTAAGAAAGTCCGACTCCAGAAGTTCTCCTCTGGCTGCTCTCTTGTTTGACAAATCCATCATTTCTAATATCTTATCCAACATCCACGCCTGATGCACGCTATTGGCCGGTATGTGCGCCTGTTTCATCCTCTCAAGAACCATATCAATCGCAATTGACTTGTTAGCTGCAGCATAATCCCACCCTTTAAGGGTTGCCTTCAGAAATTTCTGAAGTTCCGGACCTCTCTTTTCATATGTAGATCTTAGACAGTACAGGCCATCTTCCGGCACATCGTAACCATAGTGTGAAACAGGAAAAACATTAAGCTCATCTTCATTTACCCCGCAGTTGATAATGTAGTCATATTCGTTGTATGACATCACTGTCATTGCATCAATACCATCCATCATAAAAAGGTTCACTGTAGATAAAATAGGAACCCACTCCACATTGTAACCCTTCTCTTTGATAAGTGCCTTTGGAACCTCGTCAAAACCACTTCTCCAAATTCCGATTTTCTTTCCGTTTAGCTGTTCCAACTTCTCTATCCCTCTGGATTTTTTTGTTAAGAAAAGGATTGCAGAGTGTTGAGAAATCTGACCAAAGTTCACAACATCCAGACCCTGGATCTTGGCAGCTATGCCGGTAACAAGAAAGAGCGATATGATATCTGCTTTACCCGATGCGAGAAGAGCTGTTGCCTGAATATTTGCTGAGGGGTGTACAATCTCTACCTCTATCCCGGCCTCTTTGTAAAATCCCATATCCTGAGCTGCATAATATCCCGCAAATTGCGCCTGGGGAATCCATTGAGGTGCAAATGTGATTTTAGAAATTTGTGCGTCGACGGGAGTTGTTAAAAGCAGGAGAAAATATAGAATAAGGGGTATTTTTATGAAGGGTTTCATAAATCTAGGTTTAATTAGGTGTTTATAGAGTTCAGGTTGTCAAAATTAAGCAAAATTTATAACTTTAGTGCTACATCTCACTTACATAAAAATGAAAAAAGGGGTATTGCTCAAATCTACAATAACCGGAAGAGAGTTTCCGGCTGAAATGCTAGAGGAGTTCACCATAGATGGTGAGTCTCTTGAGGTTATTCACAAAGACTCTGCAACACCAAAGTTAAGGCCGGGGAGAACTCTCTATGAGAGATTCACAGATTTTATCCCTTTTGAGACAGATTTGTCTATCCTTACATTAGGCGAGGGTAACACCCCTCTTATTGAAGCAGGCAACAAACTTAAAGAGTACACCGGCATCTGTGAACTGCTTTTAAAGAACGAGACCCAGAATCCTACCTGGAGTTTCAAAGACAGGGGCTCTCTTGCCTGCATCGCGATGGCTGTAGAGATGGGAGAGAAGATTACGGCAACAATCTCTACCGGAAATATGGGTAACTCTATTGCCGCATACGGTGCAAAATCGGGTATTAAAGTTATTGTCTTTGTCCCCCATTATACTCCGCACGAGAAGATTAAAGCTATGGGAATTCACGGAGCAAGAGTTATTAAAATTCACTCTCCGGACTACTCTCAAATGAAAAAAAAGGTATTATCCCTATCTTCACGACTTAACCTTAGAATTGTCTCCGGGAATGGTCCCATTAGAACGGAGGGGTATAAATTTACCGCATTTGAACTTTTCGAGCAGATGGGAGCAGAGTTCGGCTCTGTTCCGGATTATATTGCAGTTCCAACATCTGCCTGTGGCCATATCCGGGGTATTTTTAAAGGTTACAAAGAGCTATTCGAAGCCGGAGTTACAGGTAAATTGCCCAAAATGATTATTGTTCAGGCCCAAAACAACAGCCCTATTGTATCTGCAATAAAAAAGGGGTTGAAAAATGTTATTCCGTTTACAGATTTTCATACAGTTGCAGAGGCTATAACATCCGGTAACCCTCAGGGTGGAGATGAGATAATAGATAAAGCATACCGGTATGGCTGGCTGGCAGAGAGTGTTACAGAGGAGGAGATTATAGAGTCACAAAAGAGGTTTGCAGAGTCGGGCTATTTTGTAGAGCCGGCATCGGCAACATCTCTTTGTGCTGTTAAAAAACTTAAAGAGAGGGGATTAATTGAACCAGGGGCAAAGGTTATTCTTGTTCTTACCGGTTCCGGACTAAAGGATACAGATGTTTTCCGCTACCACCAAACAGACGAAACAGAGGTAAACATAGATGAGCTTGAGAATCTTTTCGTTGAAGAGCCTCCACTCTATTGTGATCTTGAAAAACTTAAAAGAGTAACAGGCGGTAATAGAGAGCTAATGATAGAGATGCTGAAATCTTTTGTAGAGATCTTTCCAGGCTACTTAAATGATGCATCCGACGCTTTTGATGCCGGCGATCTTCAATCTTTAAAAGCTTGTACTCATAAACTTAAATCGGGTATTACACTTGTTGCCGTATCTAAATGCACAGAAGAGATTATTGATATTGAAAAGATCTCAAAAGATGGGAAGGCTACATCAGAATTAAATATGAAGTTTATCTCCGTTAAAAAGTGGTTTCCGATATTGGTTAAAGAGCTGAAAGTTGAGTTAGAAAAACTTTAAAAGAGTTTAAGGCCGTATCATTTTGAGACAGTTTCTGTATTATTTTGAGACAAAAATGTTTGCATCAAATATATAAATTGTTTATAAATAGCCTATTAGGATTTGTGGCACATTATTGGGTTTATAGTAGTCAGATAAAATTTAATAATCACTATAAACGAACAAAAATGAAAACAAATAAAATACTATCGGCAATTCTAATTGGTGCTCTTTCGATCACAGCAATTTCGTGTAACAAAGATTCTGCTTTTGCAGATCTTTCTGTTTCAACTCAAAATGAAGTTTTAGTAACCGCTGCAGAGGCAGTAACTATTACCGGTATGCAGGAGAATTCGGTTATCCTCTATGCAGGACAAACCATAAATGTTGGTACCATATCTTTTAATGAGATAGACACAGACAATAACAACATTAAAGACGCACTTAAAGCTACATACACCCTAACCAACGGTTGGGAAATTTCTGATGTTGCTTTATGGATAGGCAGTTCCCTCTCTACATTACCAGCTAATAAGGCGGGCAACCCGGTTATTGGTCAGTTCCCTTTCAAGACAGGAAGTTTTAACGGATCTAACGAATACTCAATCGTTATTCCATTCTCGTATCTGAATTATGTTCCCGGAGATGTTCCCGTAAACTACTATGTAGCAGCACACGCAACAGTAAAGAAACTTAACGGCACAACTTACCAAAGTGAAACAGCATGGGGCAGTGGTCTGAGAATAGTTTCCAAAGGTAGTTGGGCAACCTACTTTAGCATTACACTTTCAAAAGATGTAGTAAAAGAGCCGGAGGTTTCAAATACAGAGACAGCTTTTGCCTACTCTCCAACATACTCATCTACATTTGAATCTATCACAGGCAATAATGAGAGATGGGGATGGAGCAACGGACCTCTCTCTGCAGGAACTTTCAACTTTACAATTTATGCAGGAGCAGGTAATAACGACATCTCAAAGGGTAAAGCAGTAGGTGTACTTACAGTAGTATACAACGGAAGCAGCGCTCTTGTATCATATAATCTTAACTTCCCTTATAAATTAAAAGAGGCTCATCTATATGCAGGAAACAGTGTTCTTCCGGTAAACAAACAGGAGAAATATGTGACAGCTCCGGGTCAGTATCCTAATGTAGATTCAACCCTGGACTCTTCATCTCATTCATACAATGTTACCGGATTGAGTGGCCAGATTTATATAGTTGCTCACGCCACAGTATCGGGATTCTAAACTTTTAGACACAAATATTATTAGAAGCTGTCAAAACAAAATTTGACAGCTTCTTTTATTATTATAAAACTCTATTTGCTGCTCTTCTCAATCTCTTTTATATACCTGTAGATTGTAGCCCGGCTTATTCCCAATTTCTTTGAGACGATAGTGGGGTTATTGTTGTTTTGAATAAGTGACCTTTTAACAACTTCAAGAATGTAGTCGCCCAGGCTTTTTATATCGTCTATGTCCATAGATGCAGATACTCCTGCAGGGTTAAATCTGATATCTGTTCTCCCTATTTGGTCATTACTACAGAGTATAATTGCCAATTCAACTATTGCCTTTAGCTCCCTTATATTTCCGGGATAGGGGTAGCCTAAAAGCTTATCTGCAGCTTCGGCAGATAGCTCCGGTACTTTTCTTCTGTTCTCTCTACAGTATTGATCAATAAAGTGTTTCGTCAAGATTAAGAGATCACCCCCTCTCTCTCTTAATGGGGGCAGATGAATTGGCAACCCCATCAAGCGGTAATAGAGGTCTGCCCGAAAATTACCACTCTTCACCTCTTCTGAAAGATTTTTGTGGGTGGCGGTTATGAGCCTGACATCAATTTTAATAACCTGATTACCCCCGATTCGTCTGATCTCTTTTTCCTGAATTACCCTAAGAAATTTACTCTGGACATTAAGATCCATCTCTGCAATTTCATCCAAAAAGAGAGTGCCGTTATGAGCATCTTCAAAAATACCGGATTTTCTTATATGAGCTCCGGTAAACGCACCCTTTTCATACCCAAACAGCTCGCTTTCAATAAGGTCTTTTGGTATAGCTCCGAGATTTACAGCTATAAAAGGGTAACCGCTTCTTCCAGAATTATAATGTATTGCCTTTGCAACCATCTCTTTACCTGTGCCGGTCTCTCCGGTAACCGAAACTGTAATGGAAGATTCCGACGCCTTCTCCATCAAAGAGAATATCTCCTTAAGCGGAGCACTCTCTCCAATTATAACTTTTTTAAAGTCATATTTTACTCCGACAGCCTTTTTTAAATTTTCATTCTGTTTCCGCAGGTTGAGATTCTCTCTTAAGAGTCGAATTGAATTCCATAACCTCTCTGCAGTCTCTTCGTTTTTAACGATGTAATCAAAAACCCCCTCTTTGAGCAGCTCTACAACCGTGTTAATATCCTCCTGTCCGGAGATTATAATTGCCGAAATATCATCGTTTGTCTCTCTTATTTTTTTGTATAACTCTTTTCCGTTCATATCCGGCAGCGAGAAATCAATTGTAATGAGATCTGGTTTTTTATAGATATTGCTTAGACACTCTTTTCCGTTACTGAACTTCTCAATTTCAAAATCGGGATTAAGAGAGAGATGTTTATAAAGCAGGTTTGAATACCATATATCATCTTCTACAATAAATATTTTAAATGTATCCATCTATTATTCTCTTTTGAACAAAGTTAGCAAATTGTACAAATAGTTATATTTCCCTGAAAACAAAATGGGCAATTTAAAATATAATGTGAGAATAATATATGATTGCAGCGGAATTGTGTAAGTTTTTCGATTCTTTTAATGTGAACTTTATCATTATGAGAATCATCACTAAACTGAATCAGATACAAACAATATGGTAGTAGTTAAGAAAGAGGGGATTATTCTGGAGAAGAGCTCTAATGAATTTGAAAACGAGGGTGTGCTTAACCCTGCAGTAATACGTGTAGGGGATAGTGTTCATATATTCTACCGGGCTGTAAGCAATGGGAATTACTCCAGTATTGGTTACTGTAGGTTAGATGGGCCGTTAACTTTAGCAGAGAGATGGGATAGACCAATAATGGTCTCGGAATTTGACTATGAGGCGCACGGTGTAGAAGATGCACGTATCGTATCTATTGAGAACACTTACTATATGACCTATACTGCATACGATGGCATTAATGCACGAGGGGCTTTGGCTACGTCTAAAGATCTTAAAAATTTCACAAAAAAGGGGATAATAGTACCGCCCATAACCTACTCCGAATTTGTTGACATTGCAGAAAATGATGGCGACATAAATATAAAATATTATCGTAACCATAAATTCTATTATCAGGAGGCAGATCCCGAGAAGAAGATGTTGTTATGGGATAAAAACCTTATTTTCTTCCCTCGAAAAATTGACGGAAAATTTGTTTTTCTTCATAGAATAAGACCTGGAATCCAACTCGTCAGAGTAAAAAGTTTGGATGAGTTAACTCTTGATTTCTGGAGGGACTATTTTCACCATTTTCACAAATCTATTGTTCTCGACCCAGTCTACTCACACGAATACTCCTATGTCGGAGGCGGTTGCCCTCCGATTGAAACAGAGGTTGGATGGCTTCTCATTTATCACGGGGTAGAGAAGACCCCGAGAGGGTTAGTCTACTCTGCGTGTGCAGCGCTTCTGGATATAGACAATCCAACAAAAGTAATCTCACGCCTACCCTATGCTCTCTTTTCACCTGAATATGACTGGGAGGTTATCGGCGAAGTAAATAATGTAGTTTTTCCCACCGGGACAGCTCTGTTCGGTGATACGCTCTTCATCTATTACGGAGCAGCAGACGAGCAGATTGCGTGTGCATCATTAAACTTACCATCTCTGCTAAAAGAGTTGGTGGAGAACAATGATGAAGCAGATAAATCGAAAGGGAAGACTCCGGAGATACTTGTTCTAACATCTTATCCTCCCAGAGTTTGCGGAATTGCTACATACTCACAAGATCTGATAACCGCAGTTACTGGTAAATTCGGCAGCTCATTCTCAATTAAAATTTGTGCCTTGGAGACTCCATCTGAGAAACATAGCTATCCGGACGAAGTAGATTACATCCTTAACACTTCTGAGTATAGAGATTACCAAAAGCTTACAGATTTCATTAACAACAATGATCTTATAAAGGGTGTTCTCATTCAACACGAATTTGGGCTATTTGATAATGAGAATGACCTGTTCGGGAAATTTTTATTAACTCTCCAAAAACCTGTTATTCTGGTTTTCCACACTGTAATTCCAACCCCGGACAGCTTCTTAAGGGTAAAAGTGAAGAACATCATTGACGCTGTTGGTGCTATTATAGTAATGACAAATAACTCTGCAAAGATTCTTATAAATGAATATGATGCAATAAAGAGCAAGATATCTGTAATCCCTCACGGTACACACTTGGTATTTCACTCAGATCGAGATTTTCTTAAAAATAAATATAAACTAAAAGGGAAAAAAGTTCTTACAACCTTTGGGCTGCTCAGCTCGGGAAAGAGCATAGAGACAACTCTGGATGCACTTCCTGCAATAATAAAAAAATATCCGGAGGTAGTCTTCGTTGTGATAGGCAAAACGCACCCCACAATTATTAAGTCCGAAGGGGAGAGATACCGGGAGATGTTGGAGGCAAAAGTCTCTGCTTTGAAGATTGGCAAGCACGTAAGGTTTATAAATAGCTTTATGGCTCTTGAAGAGCTACTTGAATATCTGCAACTTACAGATATTTATCTCTTTACCACAAAGAATCCATTCCAGGCAGTAAGTGGCACATTCGCCTATGCGATGAGTTGTGCGTGTCCCATTATATCCACGCCTATACCGCACGCAACTGAAGTGATGAATAGGGATACCGGAATAATTATAGATTTTGGAAGTTCAGTTCAACTGGCACAAGGTGTTATACATCTGTTAGGTGATGAGCCCCTAAGATTGAGTATGAGTTCAAACGCGCTTCAGAAAATAGTCTCGACATCCTGGGAGAACTCTGCTATAGCTCACGCCGAGTTATTCAAGAAGATAATTCAGGACAAAATTCCGCTTAAATATAATCTGCCTAAAGTAAACATAGGCTATATTAAAGAGATGACAACCGATACCGGTATTATTCAATTTGCCAAGATAAACCAACCGGATATAGGCTCAGGCTACACTCTTGACGATAATGCAAGAGCACTAATAGCGTTATGTATGCACTCCAAACTCACTTCAGACCCTCAGGAGACAGATCTTATTAAAACATATCTAAATTTCATTGATCTCTGTCAACAACCAAACGGGAACTTTTTAAATTATGTAGACCAGCAGGGCAACTTTACAGAGCAGAACAATGTAAATCTTGACGATGCCAATGGAAGAGCTGTATGGGCATTAGGGTATTTTATCTCTCTAAGTTCTATTCTCCCGGAAAAACTGGTATCGAAAGCGATTAAAATAATTAAACGAGCTATCCCTCACATAAAAGATATATACTCCAGCAGAGCGATGGCCTTTGCTATTAAAGGCCTCTATTATTACAATCTGCACTCCTCTACGAAAGGAAATATAAAGCTTATCAAAACTTTTGCAGATAGACTTCTGGAGATGTTTAAGCACGAATCGTCAAAAGATTGGATGTGGTTTGAAGATTATCTCACTTATGCCAACAGCTCCCTTCCGGAGAGTATGTTATATGCGTGGCTTGCAACTAAAGATCAAGCCTATAAAGAGGTATCTGTAAAATCATTTAAATTTCTACTTTCCAAAACCTTTAAGAGAAGCGGAATAGTGGTGATATCAAATAAGGGGTGGTTACAAAAGGGAGAAATACCGGGAAACTATGGAGAGCAGCCAATTGATGTAGCCTACACAATAATGGCTTTGGGTACATTCTATGACAATTTTAACGAGGATGTATATCTTAAAAAAATCTCAATTGCCTTCAACTGGTTTCTTGGGGAAAACCGTTTAAACCAGATTGTCTACAATCCTTGCACTGGCGGGTGTTATGACGGAATTGAAGAGTCTCATATTAATTTGAATCAGGGGGCAGAGTCAACAATAAGCTACCTGCTTGCAAGACTTACTATTGGAAAGTACTACACCTGTAATGCAAATATTAAGAGAGAAAAAAAAGCTATTGCTTTTTAAACTCCATATTTTTATCGGGGCAATCCTCAAAAAACATATATTCATTTTGGGAGTTGCCCCGCTAATATCCGGGAGAGAGTTTTTGCAAGAAAAACTAAAAAGAGCATTAGAGTAATTACAATAATTAATCCTATTTTTGGACCTTATTAGCCATATCACTATTTATTATCTATAAAATTTAATTTAACTTAGTTGAAATTAATGTAACTATTAGGAAGTATTTTTCTTTGTGGTTATATTCCTAATATATAGCCTATATAACAACCCACTAGAGTATGACAAACAATAATTCGTATAAACCATCTGAGCGTCCAAGGCTTTCCCGGCCATTTTTACTGGTTATAATACTCATTTTGGGAGTGCTCCCTGTTTGGTGGCTTGCTTCGTCTATAGACAAAAATATGCGCAGTGAGCTGATTGTTAACACAAAACAGATAGCTGCCTCTATTAACATAGAGCGTATCAAAACCCTGACCGGTACCGAGGCAGACCTCAGCTCCTCCGATTATCTGCGACGTAAGGAGATGCTTGCAACTGTACGTTCAGCTAACCCAAAGTGTCGCTTTGTCTATCTTATGGGGCAAAGAGATGACGGAACGATATTCTTCTTTGCAGATAGTGAACCTGCCGGCTCACAAGACGAATCCCCCGCTGGGCAAATATATGAGGATGCATCACCTGAGCTGAGGCAAGTATTCGACAAACAAATTTCTATAACAGAAGGGCCTGTAACTGATAATTGGGGTATCTGGATCTCTGCACTAACTCCGCTTTTAGATCCAAAAACCGGTAAGCTGGTGGCCGTGCTTGGTTTGGATTATGATGCTCACACCTGGAGATTTGAGGTGGCTACCCAAACAGCATTACCTGCCGGATTAATTCTGATGCTTCTTGTTATGACCTATCTGTTGGTTGTTCTGCGTGAGCGAACTAAAGCGATGCTGCATAACGAACAAAAATATGAGTATCTGTTTGAGGGT
>JAUYTH010000142.1 GCA_030695165.1 Bacteroidales bacterium | reverse complement strand
CACCATAAGGTCCAGTAACGGCAAAAGATTATCAAATGGTATACCTTTAGTTGAGGCAAATGCCTGCATAAATTTAAACCCTACCCCGCAACCGGATAGATCGTCAAACGGATAGGAGCAATCCATCCTCTTGGGGTCAAGTACAGCACACGCATCCGGTAACTTGTCATCCGGCAGGTGGTGATCGCAGATAATAAATTCTATTCCCCTCTCCTTTGCATAATTTACCTTCTCTACGGCTTTAATCCCGCAATCCAGTGCAATTATTAGAGAGAAGCCGTTTTCGTGTGCCCAGTCAATCCCTTTATATGAAATTCCGTACCCTTCGGTGTATCGGTTTGGTATATAATACTCCAGGTTCTCCTCTCCGTAAACTCTGAGAAATGAAAATACAAGCGAAACAGCTGTTGTCCCGTCGACATCGTAATCTCCATATATGAGTATCCTCTCTTTCGATTCAATAGCCTTTGATAGTCTCTCGACAGCCCTATCCATATCCTTCATTAGAAAAGGATCGTGAAGCTGCTCCAGCTGAGGCTTAAGGAAGGCTCTTGCTTCGGACTGTGACTTGATGTTTCTTTGCACCAAAAGATTTGCAAGAGTCTGATCTATACCAAGCTCCGAACTAAGTTGCCTTACCAATGCTGGGTTTCCAGGCTCTTTTACTATCCACTTTTTATCTAAGGCCATATCAGGCGAAGTTACAGATTAATTTCCAATGTCATTAAAAAAAATTACTTTTGTCTGTTATTAAAATATGCAAGCTAAATGGAACTTACTGAGTTAAACGAACAGGAAATAATTAGAAGAGAGTCTCTTACTGCAATGAGAGAGCTGGGAATAGAACCCTATCCGGCAGAACAATACCCGGTAAATATAACTACTCAGGAGATTAAAGAGAGATATAATCCAATCGAGCCCAATCTGAAGGATATAATCATAGCAGGAAGAATTATGACCAGAAGAGTTATGGGAGCTGCCTCATTTATAGAGTTACAAGATGAAACCGGCAGAATCCAGGTATATCTTAAAAGAGACGACATCTGCCCGGAAGAGGATAAGACTATGTACAACACCGTTTTCAAAAAACTTCTTGATATTGGGGATATTGTAGGAATTAAGGGTTATGCCTTTATAACCAATGCGGGTGAACTCTCCGTTCACGCAAGTGAGATTAAGGTGCTCAGCAAATCTCTCAGGGTTCTGCCCATTGTAAAGGAGAAAGAGGGACAGAAGTACGATGCCTTTACCGATCCTGAGCAGAGGTACCGTATGAGATATGTAGATATGATTGTAAACCCCTCTGTAAGGGATCTCTTTGTCAAACGCACAAAGATTATGAATACTATGAGGGAGTTTTTCAATCAGTACGGCTATCTTGAAGTTGAAACCCCAATTCTTCAGCCCATCCCCGGAGGAGCAACTGCAAGACCCTTTATTACTCACCATAACGCTCTGGACATACCTCTATATTTGAGAATAGCCAACGAACTCTATCTTAAGCGCCTTATTGTTGGAGGGTTCAATGGAGTTTACGAATTCTCAAAAGATTTTCGCAATGAGGGTATGGATAGGACTCACAACCCGGAATTTACTGTTCTTGAGATATATGTGGCTTACAAAGACTACTTCTGGATGATGGAGTTTGTGGAGAAGATGATTGAGAAGGTTGCAATTGCTCTTCATAACAAGACAAATCTTATTTTAGCAGATAAAGAGATCGAGTTCAAAGCACCATACAGAAGACTACCTATGCTGGATGCAATCAGGGAGTATGCAGGGGTAGATGTGGCAGGTATGGATGAAGAGGGCTTAAGAGAGGCTTGCAAAAAGTTAAATGTGCCGGTTAACAACACAATGGGAGTCGGCAAACTGATAGATGCAATCTTTGGCGAGTATTGCGAAAAACACCTTATCCAGCCGACATTTATCACCGACTATCCGGTAGAGACATCTCCACTCACTAAAAGACATCGTACAAATCCTTCATTAACTGAGAGATTCGAACTTTTCGTAAACGGAAAAGAGCTAGCCAATGCATATAGTGAGCTCAATGACCCTATCGATCAGCTTGAGCGGTTCCGTGACCAGGTTAAGCTTAAAGATAAAGGTGATGACGAGGCTATGTTTATCGATATGGACTTTATTAGGGCTCTGGAGTATGGTATGCCCCCTACCTCAGGAATGGGAATAGGAATTGACCGCCTCACTATGTTTCTTACAGATACCCACTCTATACAGGATGTACTCTTCTTCCCTCAGATGCGTCCCGAAAAAATTGTAAAACCAGATACTGAGAATACTCAGAATCAATAATATTAGCTTAATAATTCAAAAATGTACATAGACACACTCTCCTCCTCCAAAAACCCAAAAATCAAGGAGCTTCTGCTTCTGTCAGAAAAATCTAAAGAGCGCAGGGAGAGAGGCCTGTTTGTAGTTGAAGGCAAGAGAGAGATTGAGGCGGCACTTGGTGCAGGATACAAAATATATGAGCTTTTTCAATGCACAGGGTTGTCAAATATTTTAAACTCTCAGGAGAGCGCCAACCTTGAGCAACAGTATCCCGCAGAAAAGTACTACTCTCTCACAGAGGAGGTCTACTCAAAAGTGGCATACAGAGGCGGAACAGAGGGTGTCATTGCCATATTCAGATACAAAGCGCACACTTTAAAAGATATCCCCCTTAGCTCAAATCCTCTGATTATTGTTCTGGAGAGTGTAGAGAAACCGGGAAACCTTGGAGCTGTTCTGCGTACTGCAGATGCTGCCAATGCAGATGCCGTTATAGTTTGTGACCCCCTTACAGATCTGTTCAACCCAAACATCATAAGATCCAGTATAGGAGGGATATTCACCAACAAAGTGTGCGTGTGCTCTTCCGAAGAGGCATTTAACTGGCTTATCAATAATAATATCCAGATATTTGCAGCACAACTTCAGGATGCAGAGCTCTATTATAAGTGCGATATGAGCGGAGCAACTGCAGTAGTTATGGGCACAGAGTCTCTCGGGCTTAAGCCCTTTTGGAGAGAGAGGGCACACCACAGAATTAAGATCCCTATGTTGGGGAGGATAGACTCCCTTAACGTTTCGGTATCTGCTGCAATAATCTGTTTTGAAGCGTTAAGACAAAGGGAATTTCGAAAATAGATGGTTTAATGAAAAAATTTGCCTTAATCGGAACTAATATATCTCACAGTCTGAGTCCTGCCCTTTTTCGGGCAGCCTATAACAATAGTCTCTTTACATATGATCTTATCGACTCAACCTCGGTTGAAGAGGCGATGGAGATATTTGTGCGTGATGGCTACTCCGGGGCAAATATTACATCACCCTTTAAAGAGAGTGTTCTCAAATACTGCACAACTTGTGACCCTTTTGTGACAAAAATCGGAGCAACCAATCTAATTGTTCTTGACAGGGGCACAATTCACTGCCATAATACAGATTATTATGGAGTTAAAAACCCACTTGAGGCTGCTATGGTAAAAGATAGCAGAGCGTTGGTGGTAGGAGCAGGAGGTGCAGCTAAGGCAGCAATTATCGCCCTGCAAGAGATGAAAATAGATGTAACCCTTATCAACAGAACAAATTCAAAAGCAAGGGAGTTGGCTAAAGCATTCAAAACTGAGTGGATTCCGGTGGAGAAAATTGAGAAAGCAGCCGAAGAGTTGAAACTAATAGTCTACACCATTGATGCCCCCCTAACCGGAATGGAACTGGTTAACCTTATGCAACACACAGTGCTGGAGGCAAACTATAAAACCCCGCTTTTTAGTGATAAAATCTGCAAAAAATATATATCCGGTAAAGAGTGGCTTATATCGCAGGCAATTCCCTCATTTAAGCTTTTCACAGAAATGGAACCTAACCGTAAAGCAATGTTTGAAGTGACTGTTAATTGCTAATTTTTTTTATCTTTGTCTTTAGTTAATTGTTGTTATTATGTCTCTGAACAAGGTTATGTTAATTGGGAATGTGGGGAGAGATCCGGATATCCGACACCTTGCAAACAATTCAATGATAGCCAGATTCCCACTGGCAACGTCGGAAAAATTTAAAACAAAGAGTGGAGAGCTACAGGAGCAGACCGAGTGGCATAACATAGTTTGCTGGAGGGGTCTTGCGGAGTTGGCAGAGAAGTATATCAGGAAGGGATCAAGAGTTTATATTGAGGGTAGGATCCGCACCAGCAGCTGGATAGACAAGACCACCCAGGAGAAGAGATATGCAACAGAGATCTTTGCAGATAGTGTTCTTCTTCTGGACAAAGCTAATGATGAGAGTCGTAAAAATATAGATAAAGACACCGGAGACAGCAGGGCAAAGATTGAAGAGATTATTAGTAAAATGAGTGAAAATAGAGCAGAAACCTCAGAGATAGAGGATTTGCCGTTTTAAATTAAATAATTATATGAAAGTTGATGTAGTACTGGGTCTCCAGTGGGGAGATGAGGGGAAAGGTAAAATTGTAGATGTTTTGGCCAAAAATTATCCGGTAATTGCCCGGTTCCAGGGTGGGCCAAATGCAGGTCACTCCCTGCAGTTTGAAGATAAAAAGTTTGTATTGCACACTATTCCCTCCGGAGTTTTTCGCAAAAACACCCAGAACATTATTGGAAACGGTGTTGTAATTGATCCTGTCATCTTTATGGAGGAGTGCCTCAAGCTTGAAGAGATAGCTATTCCAGTAAAAGAGCGAATATTCATCTCCAAAAAAGCTCACCTCATTCTTCCCAGCCACAGAGTTATAGATGCAGCTTCAGAAGAGGCAAAAGGGGCTTCAAAAATAGGCTCTACCCTAAAAGGAATCGGGCCTACCTATATGGACAAGACGGGTCGTAACGGAATAAGGGTCGGAGATATTCTCACTCCAGACTTTGCAGAGAGATTCAATACCCTCAAAAACAAACACATATCAACTCTTAAACAGTTTGATTTCAGTTATGATCTTCAAGAGAGAGAGGCTCTTTGGTTTGAAGCTATAGAATATCTGAAAGGATTCCAGCTCATAGACGGGGAGTATGTTATTAACCATCTTCTGCAGGAGAGCAAAAAGGTTCTTGCAGAGGGGGCTCAGGGCTCTCTTCTGGATATAGATTTCGGCTCCTACCCTTTTGTAACCTCTTCAAATACAACTTGTGCAGGAGCCTGTACCGGTCTTGGGGTTGCTCCAAAACATATAGGCACTGTATATGGGATCTTCAAGGCTTACTGTACCAGAGTAGGTAGCGGCCCCTTCCCTACAGAGTTAAATAACCCAACCGGAGAGATGCTCAGAGAGCTAGGGTCGGAGTTTGGCGCCACAACAGGAAGACCACGCAGAACCGGATGGCTGGATCTGGTTGCCCTTAAATATGCTGTTATGATAAACGGAGTTGACCAACTAATTATGATGAAGGCAGATGTTATGGACACTTTTGACTCACTATCTGTCGCAATTCATTATAAAGTAGATGGCAAAATTACCGACAACGTTCCATATGACACTTTTGCCCAAATAGAGCCTGTTTATAAAGAGTTTAAAGGATGGAAAAGAGATCTTACCAAGATTTCTAAAGAGGAGGACCTTCCCTTTGAATTTATGAACTACGTAAGGTTTATCGAAAAAGAGGTTGGAGTTCCGATTTTGATCATCTCGCTAGGGCCGGACAGAGATCAAACCATCATAAGATCCAGCTAGAATATCAGAAAAATTTAACCCTAAATATAATAATCAATGAAAACTAAAACAGCCCAGTTAAGAGATTCTGCATCTACCAGATGGCTTATGTTGCTATTGGTCGCACTAACAATGTTTGCTGCCTATGTAGCTTCCGATGTATTCTCCCCTTTACAAACCCTGCTTGAAAAGCATAATTTATGGAACCCATCCGAGTATGGCTGGTTCTCAGGATCTTATTCTATTTTCAATGTATTTCTTGGGATGCTCATTTTTGGCGGACTTATACTTGATAAAAAAGGTATTCGTTTCAGCGGAATTCTCTCAAGTGCACTTATGGTAATAGGTATTGCCATTAAGTACTGGGCTATCTCAAATGACGCTCTTCTGGATACAACAATGAGATTCTTTGGTGACGAGTACAAGATGCAGGTTGTTTGGGCAGTAGTTGGTTATGGGATATTTGGTGTTGGAGCTGAGGTTGCCGGGATTACTGTAAGTAAGGCTATTGTAAAGTGGTTTAAAGGTAAAGAGCTTGCTCTGGCAATGGGTATGCAGCTCTCGCTGGCAAGATTGGGCTCAGCGGCAGCTCTCGCTTTCTCTCCGATGATTGCCGTGAAATTTGCAAGCGTAAGTACACCTGTACTTTTCGGTCTTGTACTTTTGGTTTTAGGCGGATTGAGTTTTGTTATCTACTCAATTTATGACAGAAGGCTGGATAAGCAGATAAAAGCAGACGAGACCGAACCGGAAGAGTCTTTCAATATGAAAGATGTTAAGGATATTCTCTCGAACAAAGGCTTCTGGTTAATTGCCATTCTTTGTGTTGTATTCTACTCTGCAGTCTTTCCGTTTCTAAAATATGCCGCCGGGCTTATGCAATATAAATTTGGTGTTGATGCAGAGCTATCCGGGCTTATCCCTAGTATGCTCCCTTTCGGTGCTATCATCCTCACCCCTCTCTTCGGAAGGATCTATGACAAAATCGGGCACGGAGCAGACCTTATGATTGGAGGTTCTGTCCTGCTTGTATCTGTACATATACTTTTTGCAATGCCGTTTATTACTCAGTGGTGGATCGCAATAATTCTAATGATTCTGCTTGGTATCGCATTCTCTATGGTTCCATCTGCTATGTGGCCGTCACTTGCCAAGATTATGCCGGAGAGACAGCTTGGTACAACCTACGCACTTACCTTCTATATTCAGAATATTGGTCTTATGATTGTGCCTATCCTTATTGGAAGCGTACTTCAAAACTA
>JAUYTH010000132.1 GCA_030695165.1 Bacteroidales bacterium | reverse complement strand
GATGCCCACACTCTTGCATTTTTGTCAAAAGTGAGATATTTGGCGGCTCCTGTAACACTGTTTGCGCGGATTGTTGCAACAGTGGTCATCTGGTCACCTGTGATATCCAACACTCTCACACCCTCCTTAACTGCCACAAAGAGTCTGCTTCCGTAAATTACAATACCCTCAGCATCTGTTCCCACCAGCACCTTTTTAATAAAGGCCTTTGTAGATAGGTCATATACAGCTATATAAGATTTATTAAACTCCCAGTATCCGCTTGGCAAAACGTTGTATTCATAGCCCCAGTTGCTCACATAGATTCTGTTATCCAGAACAATTGCCGCTCGTGGAGACTCAAGCCCATCTGTCATAGGTGTGGTTGCAACCTTTGCACTTTTCGAGTCAATAATCTCAATTTTATCCGGGTTGTTGCAGATAAGGTAGGCTTGCTTGTTTGGGGCTATTGTACCTGAGATTACAGTGGCTCCGATTGAGACTCCATTTGCCGTTTCAAAAACTCTGTTCTCAACTTGCCCGGTAACTTCATCATAAAGAGAGATACTTGCCGAGTGCTCGGTGTAGTTTCCCTGGTTGATGACAATAACCTTTTTGTCCATTGGTACAGTGATTACCGTGTTCTCTTTTATACAAGAGAGGATAGAGATTGCAGCAATTGCAATGAGAGCTGTTTTGAAAAAATTTGACTTGGTCATAACGTTTTATAAATATGTTTAATTTAAAATTTCCACTTAAGTGCTACCTGATAGTTTATTGGTGCCATCGCGTAGAACTTTACATTCTGATAATTGACATTAAGAAGGTTCTTAACCACAGAGCTTATTGTTACATCTTTCCCTAAGATCTTCCCTTGGTAGCTAGCTCCTAAATCTATAAGAGTGTACCCCGCCAAAGTATCATAGATATCCAGAGTAGTTCTCTCTCCTGTATATGATATATTTACAAAAGATGTCCAATTTCCCCTCTCTGCATTTAATGAACCTCGCCAACTGTGGCGGGGCTGGTATGCAAGCTGCTGCCCAACAGAGGGGTCCTCTCTCCAAAGAGCTTCAACCATCTTGACATCTGTATAGCTGTAACAGAGTGTTGCCTTAAAACTCCACTCATACAAGATTTGTGTCACGGTAAGGCCACTCTCACCGCCCCGGGAGAGCACCTGCGGAATATTCTGTGGCCTCCATACCTGGCCGGCAGGGAGCCATCTTATCCAGTCATTTACCCTGCTTTTATACAGGGTTACAAAAAGTGCGGCAGAGGTTGTACCGGAGAACCAGGTGTAGTCTGCCCCGCCCTCTTGTGTAAATGAGATTTCGCTCCTGAGATAGCTATGCACCCCACCCCAGTAACGGTCGTTAAGGCTGGGCACCTTGCTGTTTTTTGAGAGAGAGCCACGCAGGCTGAGTGTATGGCCGGAGTGCCGGACAGGGGTGTATCTCACATCCAGTGAGGGCATAAACGGCACTTTACTATTGGTTACCCCGCCTGCTCTTGCCCCTGCAGATATTACAAGATTTTGATATGGGTTGTATCTAGCAAGTAAAAAGAGATAGCCTCTGCTCTCTCTGGTCGATTGAGCATAGGAGTCCACATCCGGGTCAATATACTCTGCAGATGCGCCTGCTTTTAAAATAATATTTTTGTGAAAATATTGAATATCTGCATAGCCCATATACCTTGTGGCGGCAATAATATCCTCTTTATATCTCTCATAATCGTGTGAAAATGAAACTCGTCCTGTATAAGAGATTCTCGAACGTGAACCGCTGTAGGAGAGAGAGCTCCTTATATTTTTATCGAATATTGAGGCAAAGCTCTCCGGGCGGTCATTCAGGGAGACAGAGGGTTGAATCTCCCGGTCAAAATCGAGTAGCCAAATGTTGAATGATAGTAAGGAGGAGTCCTTCAGTTTATGGTGAAACTCCTGCAGAAAACCTCTGTTTTTATATGCAGAGTTGTTGAGCCTCCCGGTTGGCCTGCCCACCTTTGTGTTGTTTTCGAAAGTGTAGTTGTTATTTGCAGATGATTGAAATATACTGGTGCGCGACTCGTTTTTTCCATTTGAGTATCTGATGGTTGCTCCGGTGAAAAGGGTAGAGAAGCTCCCGGCAGAGAGAAGAATATCTCCGGTTAGCCCCCTCTCCCACTTTGCAGATGTGTTCATCTGAATGGTTCCCCCAATACTTCCGTCTCCGTAAAGTACCGAGCTCCCCCCAACGTGAAGCTCCATCTTGTCAAAAAAGTAGACCGGAATATGGGAGAGATCTGCCTGACCCAGTGTCGGAACAGCCATACTCATTCCGTTCCAGGCAATTGTGGTGTGAGAAGAGGATGTGCCTCTTACAGAGATAAATGCACTCATTCCGCGCCCGTACTCCTTGAGGTAGACAGAGCTCTGCTCCCGAATATAGTCTGCCAGTGAGTTTGTCTTCATTCTTGAGATAGACTCAACTGATGCCGATATCACATTTGTACCAACAGCAAAGCCTCTGTTTGGCATTGTGCCCCTATGCAGCCCGGAGCTCACAAGAACCGAATCCAGCTTGAATTTTTTTAAGGTATCTCTCTCTAAATAAATGTTTGGGAATAGAACAGAGTCCTGAGCCGCTGCTTCATTTAAAACAGCTCCGGATAAAAATAATGCTAAAGCATAAATATAATGTAACCTCTTGTACATCGCGCCCTATCTCCCGAAAGTTCGATTAAAAAATATAAGCGTTCTCCAGCAGGTCTTCTGACTTAGCTTTTACATCCTGCACCTTCCCGCCTTTTATGGCAGTGGTTCGAAAGAGGATAACCCAAGCGGGTAAGCATCACAGCAGCGGGTACTGTCTCCGGTTCTCACGGAGTTCCCTTAACTATTGAACGCATCAAAGGTAAAGTAAATTACTTATCAAATACAACTTTTTTTAACTTTGTTGATAATGCTTAAAACTAACATCTATAATTATACTTTATGAAAAATCTTCTGAAATTAATTATGCTGCTTGCAACTGCGCTTGTGGTTTTTGCCTGTACAACAGATAGCTCAGTAAAGCTGAATTTTGAAAAATATCAGCTGGAAAACGGGCTTGAAGTTGTTCTTCATCAGGATCTTTCAGATCCTATTGTGGCTGTTGCCATTCAATATCACGTTGGATCCGGCAGAGAGAAGCCCGGCAAAACCGGGTTTGCCCACTTTTTTGAGCATATGCTTTTCCAGCGATCTGAGAATCTGCCCCGAAATGCATTCTTCCAGAAAATTGCAAGAATGGGTGGCTCTTTTAACGGATCTACCAATGCAGATGGTACAAACTACTACGAGACTGTACCCCGTGATGCCCTTGAAAAGGTATTGTGGATGGAGTCAGACAGGATGGGTTATTTCATAAATACAGTTACACAAGGCGGCCTTGAGAGAGAGATTGATATTGTATCAAATGAGAAGAGACAGAACTACGATAGCCAACCTTATGGACAGAGCAGCATAATCGTGGCAAAAGAGCTCTTCCCTCAAGGGCACCCCTACAGCTGGACAACAATCGGGGAGATTGCAGATCTTAGAAGCGCAACCCTGGAAGATGTTAAGGAGTTCTATAAAAAATTCTATGTTCCAAACAACGCAACTCTGGTAATCGCAGGAGATTTTGATGCTGCCGTTGTAAAGGAGCTGGTAGCTAAATATTTTGGAGAGATTCCTAAAGGGGCAGATGTTGAGAAGCCAGTTGTGAACAACCCGTCTCTCGCTGCAAGTAAGTTTGTTATGTGGGAAGATGCATATGCAAAACTGCCTCAAATAACCCTGACTTACCCGACAGTAGAGCAGTATAGCGATGACTCCTATGCCTTACAGGCGTTCACTTCACTCTTTGCAGGCGGGAAAAAATCGCCACTTTACAAAGTTGTGGTTGAGGAGAAGAAACTTGCCCCTAATGTAAATGCGATGAGTATGTCCAGAGAGGTTGCAGGTAGTGCAGCAATCTCGATAAGGGCATTTGAAGATGTGAACTTACATACAGTTTATGATGCTATAAATATGGCATTTACAAAGTTTGAAGAGAACGGCGTAGATGCTACAGAGCTGGAGAAATTTAAGGTAATGCAGGAGGTGAATATCTATAACCGCCTGAGCAGCATTAACGGAAAGGCTATTATGATGGCAAGGGATAATGAGTTTGCCGGCTCACCGGACAACTCCCTTAAAGAGCTTGAAAGATACAGGAAAATTACAGCCGAAGAGGTTATGGCTGTATACAAAAAGTATTTCAAAGAGAGAACTCATCTTGCACTAAGTGTTGTCCCTGCCGGTAGAGCAGATTTGGCAGTGAGTGAGTCCAGGATGGCAGATATAGTGATGGAAAAAGTAGAAGAGCAGCAGATGAAATCTGCCGGAGGTAAGATTGTTGACGACCCATACGAAAAGAGCGCATCTATGATTGACCGCTCGGTTGAGCCGGAATATCTGCCTAATACGCCTAGTTTCAACCTCCCAGAGGTGTGGAAAACCTCACTATCCAACGGAATGGAGATCTTTGGTATCACCCAAAAGGAGTTGCCTGTGGTTCAGTTTACCATAAACATCAAAGGTGGTATTTTAATGGATCCTCCGGGAAAGGGTGGCTTATCTTATCTTAATGCCCGGCTAATGAATGAGGGGACTGAGTTAAAAAGTGCAGAGGAGCTTGAGAGTGCAATGGGGTTATTGGGTGCCAGAATATCTGTTTCGGCAGATATTGAGGGGGTTAATGTTAATGTTACTGCTCTGACCCGCAATTTTGCAAAGGTGGTTGAACTTACAAAAGAGATACTCCTTAAACCAAGATTTGACGAAGTTGCACTCTCCAGAGTTAAACAGGAGACAAAATCTCTTATCAGACAATCATCTGCAGATCCATCTGCAATTGCACGCAGAACCAGAGACATCCTTCTTTACGGCGCCGAGGGCACTCTGTCCAAATCTATTTACGGAACTTCGCAAAGCATAGATTCAATCACAATTGATGATATAAAGATGTTTTACGAGAGAGCATTCTCGCCATCGGTAGCCACAATGAGTATTGCAGGAGATATAGATAAATTTACCTGCGAAACAGCGCTTGCCACCCTTGCAAAAGATTGGAGGGTAACCGAAGTTACTATACCTGAACCTACTATGGGAATTCCTGCAAAGACGGCTCAAATCTATTTCGTAGATAACCCGGGCTCACCTCAATCTATGATTATTGTTGGCAAACCGGGCTTAAGTTTTGACAATCCGGATTTCTATCCCGCAACAGTTGTCAATTACAGACTTGGCACAGGGTCACAGGGGATGCTTTTTGATGTTCTGCGATTACAGCGTGGGTTCACCTATGGCGCATCTTCATCATTTGAGAGCGGCAAACATTACAACAACTTCTCGGCATCTTCAAGCGTACAGGCAAGTACGACTCCGGAAGCGGTTACAATATTCCGCGAACTGATTGGCGGTTACGGCCAGGCCTTTAACGAAGAGTTATTGAACGAGACAAAGAGCTCTATGACCAAAGCAATGGCATCTTCGTTTGAGACACTCGGTTCACTTGTTAAGATGCTCTCAAACATCTCCTACTTCAATCTACCGGTAGATTATGTTAAGCAACAGGAGAGAATTCTCAATGAGATGACCCTTGAACAGGCAAAAGAGACAATTGCCCGTAACCTTAATGTAAATGAGATGGTTTTTGTTGTTGTCGGAGATGCCAAAACTCAGTTAAAACCACTTGAATCGGCAGGATTGGGCAAACCCATTCTTGTAAGCAGATAGTTGCCCATTTAAAAAATATTTCTACCTTTGACGCCCAGCATTTACCGAAACAATTCAATGCCCGGATGGCGGAATCGGTAGACGCGCTGGTCTCAAACACCAGTGGCCGCAAGGCTGTGCCGGTTCGATCCCGGCTCCGGGTACGGAAACAAATAAACCCTAATTGATAATCAGTCAGTTAGGGTTCTTTGTTTTGTGATTTGCACCATTTTTGCGCCATAACTATGGAGTCTGGAAATTTTAGAATAAATTTATATCCGAATTTATCGTTTTTATTGGTCAACTTTAGTTTGAAAACAAATGATTTCGTCGAATCAATCTATGTTCGATTTTCAAGGAGTCCGACACATTTAGGGGGTCCGACAAAATGGGGATTCTGACAAGCTGGGAGAAGAGAATGCATACTATCTAATTTTATTATTTTATAATAATTAGTTATATTTAAAAATTATCCACAAAACTATTAATATGAAAAGGACATTAATTTATTCAAGATTACTACCACTGTTATTTTTAGCCCTTTTATTTATACCTATCTCTTGTAGTAAGAATGATGCATCTCCTGAAGTATCGACTGTAGTAGGGGGTGCAGGTAAGGTTTGGATGGACAGAAATTTAGGTGCCACTAGAGTGGCTGAAAGCAGCACCGATCAAGCAGCTTATGGCTATTTATACCAATGGGGCAGACTAGCCGATGGGCATCAGATAAGAACATCTTCAACCACAACCACATTAGCAAACTCCGATACTCCGGGACATGGTAATTTTATAACAAACTCTGTTAGTACTTTATGGCGCAACCCACAAAAGGACAACTTATGGCAGGGTGTCAGTGGCACAAATAATCCTTGCCCGAGTGGTTTTAGACTACCAACAGCAGATGAATTCGAAGCCGAGCGACTAACGTGGAGTAGCAATAACTCTGCAGGCGCTTTTGCAAGCCCTTTGAAACTTACCGTAGCAGGCTACCGCCATGCAAGTGATGGTGCTATCACCACTGTTGGTACCCTCGGCTACTACTGGTCGAGTACCGTTGATGGTACTTTCTCTCGCAACCTGTACTTCAGCAGTAGCGCTGCCAATTTGAACAGCAACAACCGTGCGCACGGCTTTTCTGTGCGCTGCATTAAGGATTAAAAAGTCACTTTACTCGGCTATCCCGCAGGGTAGTCGGGTATTCTTCGTACACCGAGAAACGGTCGAGATCTTCATATCAAAAAAATAAATCTAAGAGGTTTCCTATAGCTTTTATAAAAAAATCTTTAATCCCAAGCTTCTTCAAGCAGTCCAGATACTTAATGAAGATGATTTACTTTCAAAATACCCATTTTTAACGCTCTTGTCCATTTATCAACTAAACCGAAATCCAAGGTTAATCAACACCTCGTGTCGGACCCCCTAAATAGAGGACAGTGTCTCTTAGTCCAAATATTATTAATCTATTCTACTCATTATCTACTATTTGAATTTGGTTTTTCAACTTTACAATCAATTCTAAATCTCTCATAAAAAGTTCGGAAAAAAGTTCTGTCACGGGTACGGGAACAAAACAACCCTAATTGATTATAAGTCAGTTAGGGTTTTTCCTTTTAGGATTTGCACCATTTTTGCACCATCAATATCCGAAATAGGGTGTCAGACATATTTTATCCTATCTGCCAATTGCAGAAAGTAATCGTTAGACCATATCTCCAACTCACCGGGATTCTGCACAAAAGAGATAACATCCTGCCTTACCATATTAATGTCGGTATTGGCAAGTTTTTCTTTTAGGATCTTTATAAATTCAGCTTTGTCGATATCCAAATTGTTGAACTCCTTTGCTCTTGTTCTAAAATGAGCGATGTCGAGTGGAACTCCTTGTCGAACATACCACTCGAAGTCATACCAATCCCGACCCTTAACGCGATTATTGTAGCTCCGAAATATCAGTGCGTGCATCTTACCGGCATACAGATCGGGTAAGGTAAAGCACCGGGTCATAAACGAAAATGGCATCAACGATAACTTTTGCTCGGTCGAGAATCCCTCAGGTGGATTGGTGTCCACCTCGATCTTTATCTTGATGTCCTTCTCGGTTTTGAAACTTAGGTCATACAGATCCGTGTTGTCTTTCAGAAATGCAGACTCTACTTTTGTGTGAACCCTCTTCTCCTTCTTCGTTATAATAATATCGCGTCCAGCGGCTTTGAATTCCTCTGTGATTGCCGAAAAATAATTCCTGAGGTCAAACTTCGTATTTTTCTCGACCAAAGAAAAGTCCATATCTTCTGAGAACCTAGGCAACCCGTGAAATATCCTCAGACAGGTGCCGCCGTAAAACGCCGCCTTGTCAAAAAATCCGCCACGATAAAGTCCGGCAAGAGCAATTTCTTGCATAACTTCGAGTATGGCACTCCGTTTTTGCTCGTTGGTCTTTATCTCATACCGGGCGAGCATTTGGTCAAATATCGTCATTGTGATAATAGTTTTAGCAATAATTCAAGCGCCTTACTCTTCTTTCCAGTTGCGGCGCATTGTTCGATAATACTCTTATCCATCGCTTGAAACGCAGACATATCTAGTCGCAGATCATCTTCGAGATAAGTCTTGACAGCCCTCTTCGACTGGAAATTGAGTCGTGATGTTGAAACGATCATATCGCATAATGCCTTTTCGGGCGAGGCTATAAGGAATGTATACTTATTATCGAAAATTTTA